>NZ_NPJC01000061.1:0-490 GCF_002251405.1 Prevotella sp. P4-98
CGTCGCCGAAATAGTATTCATCATCGATATGCCAGCAGTTGTTGTCTTCGGGATGGTGGAAGATAAGTGCCTGCACGATGGTTGATCCGCTGTGTGTTGCCTTCTCGCTCTCGCGGAGGATATATGGAATGAGTTTGTAGCGCAGCTTCCACCAGCGCTTCACCATCGGTGCGATGTTGGGATAATGCCATGGCTCACGCTTGTTGGTGCCATGATAGCGGATATGTGAGGAGAACACGCCGAACTGTGTCCAGCGCATATACACATCATCGCGGACAACGGAGTTCATGAAGTTTGGCAACGTATGGAATCCCGGCACGTCGTGGCTCCAGAAGGCAAAGCCGGAGAGTCCGAAATGGAGTCCGCCACGCAGCGAACCGGCGAGTCCCTCCCACGAACTGCAGGAGTCTCCGCCCCAATGCAGCGGATATCTCTGGCATCCTGCCCATGCGGAACGTGCCCACACGATGCCGTCGCCTGTCACCTCCTT
>NZ_NPJC01000062.1:0-54793 GCF_002251405.1 Prevotella sp. P4-98
ACCTCTTCGACAGACCGATTCTACCTTTTTACAACAAAGGTACGAAACTGTCTTTAGCAATCATAGTTTTACCTTGATTATTTAACATTTATGCGACTGCGTCGCATTCTTCTGCAAACTTAGAGTGCAATCCGTGTGCGTGTTTAATAATTTTAAGTGAAATTATCTATATTAGCGTTAAATATAATTAAATCTCTATGCATAATGTGCCAAAACTCTTGCATTCCGGGGGTGCCATGTTGTATATTTGTATTTCAAGCCGAGGATGATTTCAAAAAACAAGAAAGAAACCTTCAAACCAAAAAGTCAAATAAATAATTTACAACCAAAATGCTGTTTATGTTTACAAAACAAGTAATTCAACACACTATCTGGTCCCGACAGAGAGACAAGGGTTTCCCGTTCGCTTCTCGTTCGGTTCCCGTTGACTTCTCGTTAGGTCCTCGTTCGTCTCTCGTTCGTCTCTCGTTCGTTATTCGTTAGTCTATCGAAGACCTATCGAGAACCGAACGAGGAACAAGCAAAAAACGAACGAAAGAGCAACGAATGTCGATCGAGATGCCGACGAGAAACTATCGGCAACTCGACGATTTGCCACCGTCATGGCTGGTAGAATACCCTTCTGCAACCCCAAAACAGCATACTGCCCCTTACCCTACTTCTTCCGAGGCAGAAAGCAGCACTTTCAGCCCCACTTAGGGCATTCTCATGGCGAATCAAGCCTTTTCCACCCATTCTGCACATTCCACCCACCACGAAAGCCCCTCACAGGCTTTAAAAACATCTCGCCACCATACTGTCCAACAACCACCAAAGACACACCCTACCCGTCCTAAACAACCCCTCACCAGCACCTAAACACAAACCTTCACGGCCTCAATAGTAGGCCTAACACCCTGTTTTCGTAAAGTCAGAGAGCAGAATTAAGTGCACTTGAGCTCTGATTTGGCAAGAAAATGTGCCATAAAATGAAACCATCACCCAAAACCACACAAAGACCCTCATCCCCATCATTTTGCCAAACACAAGAATATTACTTTACAATGATATCACGTTGCACATCCTATAACTTTACATTATGGCGAACAATCATAGGGATTACTGATTCCGCTGATTTCCATTTCTTGATGATAGCGTTCCATTACATGGCACCTTTTCTCGCCATGGCAGAACTAAAGCGAGCTTAACTTCGTTGACTTTCCTCACGTTCGGAAAACTTCAAGCGAGCTTGATTTTTCGCTCACTTAATCGGAAAGTTTAATTCTGCTCATCTGGCTTAACGAAAACGTTCCATTTCATGGCACATTTTCTCGCCATGGCAGAACTCGAACGAGTTCGCTTCTGCTCATTTGGCTTAACGAAAACGTTGGTATTTCCAAGGCAGTTTGGAGTCAACTTCACGCCAATGCTTTTGTCCTTTCTGGTCTTGATTACAATTTTATACTAGATTTGGTTGGTTTCGTCCATTTGCATGCCTCTATGTTGATAGAGGCAAAGACAACCTATAGCCATGACTGATAGATTAAGGAAAACAAAGTACGTAAGCAAGCGTTTCTGCTTGGCGCACTTAATAATCACGCCCCAACGATATTTGAGCCAGTTTATTAAAGATGGTGGTTTCTGACATCGTCTTGCAGAGAAACAAGTTTCTTTCGATATATCGTCAACTAAGTATTATAGTAACAACAGAAACTCAGCAAAGTCGCCAAGGTTTTAATTTGTGTCTAAGGACATTATACTTCGACGTCGGGATGAAATTCCACCACCTCTCCTTTGGCAAGTGATGCTGGTACATCAACAAGGCGCTGGTTGCTGCTTCCACGAAAAAGGAGGTCTTCGTCGCGCAAGGATTTCACAAAGGGACCATCAACCAAAACGTCTATTTCATCGAGTAACTGCCGATAACGCGGTATCTTCACGATGGCCTCAAAGGTAAAACCGGTATAACACCAAATGGTCTTTTGAGTCTGGCTACGAATGGCACGAGCCAACTCGGTAAAGCCTTCTGCCTGATACAGGGGGTCACCTCCTGAGAATGTTACGTTGGCATAAGGGTCGGCTACAATGATTTTCATCACCTCGTCAGTGGTCATCGGATGTCCACCTTCTGGATTCCAGGACTGAGGATTGTGACAACCAGGACATTCGTGATAACAACCGGCACAATAGATAGAGGTCCGGAAACCCGGACCATCTACCATTGTGTCTTCTATGATATCAAGTACTTGTATCATGAGTGATTGACTGTTTGTTTCGTAGAAATCAATCCAACAATTATGTTGCTGATGGATTATTTCTCGTCGAAAAGATTCTGCTGTTGCGAACCTTCGATATGGGTCACACGATCATTCAACTCGCATAGTTTGCCGTGATTCCAACGATCGGTAGTTCCTACGAGGTAACCGGTGATGCGCTGCAACTTATCAATATGCTTGCTACCGCACTTAGGACATACTTCCAGGTGTGAATCGGCATTCTCATATCCGCAGTCCATGCAACGGTTACGATTGTGGTTCACCGAACCGTAACCCATATTCAACTGGTCCATCATATCTACAACATTCATGATAACCTGTGGGTTGTGGGTGGCATCACCGTCGATTTCAACATAGAAGATGTGACCACCACGAGTCATTTCGTGGTATGGAGCCTCTACTTCTGCTTTGTGACGGGCTGAACATTTATAATAAACGGGCACGTGGTTAGAATTGGTATAATAATCACGATCGGTCACACCGGGGATTGATCCGAACTCAGCGCGGTCCTTCTTGGTGAATTTACCACTAAGGCCTTCTGCAGGAGTAGCAAGAACAGAGTAGTTGTGCTGATAGCGCTCAGAGAAATCATTGACGCGGTCACGCATGTAACCCACAATCTTCAGACCCAGTTTCTGAGACTCTTCGCTCTCGCCATGATGCTTTCCTGTCAGTGCTACAAGACATTCTGCCAAGCCGATGAAACCAATACCAAGGGTGCCTTGGTTGATGACGCTCTCAATAGTATCATCAGAATTCAGTTTGTCTGCACCAATCCAAAGACTCTTCATCAACAGTGGGAACTGTTTAACAAAAGCGGTTTTCTGGAACTGATAACGCTCATCGAGTTGCTTAGCAGCTATTTCCAACTCTTCATCGAGTTTTGCTAAGAACTTGGCGATACGAGCCTCCTGATCTTTCACATCCATACATTCGATGGCAATACGCACGATATTGATGGTTGAGAACGACAAATTACCACGACCAACAGAGGTCTTTGGACCGAAACGGTTCTCGAATACACGAGTGCGGCAACCCATAGTGGCAACCTCGTTCATATAGCGCTTGGGGTCATCGGCACGCCATGCATCACTTTGGTTAAAGGTAGCATCGAGGTTGAGGAAGTTGGGGAAGAAACGACGAGCGGTCACTTTACATGCCAGCTGATACAAATCGTAGTTAGGATCTTGTGGCAGATAGTTGACACCACGCTTCTTTTTCCATATTTGGATTGGGAAGATGGCAGTCTCGCCATTACCCACACCCTGATAAGTAGAGTTGAGCAATTCACGCATGATGCAACGACCTTCAGCCGAAGTATCGGTTCCATAGTTGATACTTGAGAACACAACCTGATTACCACCACGTGAGTGAATGGTGTTCATGTTGTGAATAAAAGCTTCCATAGCCTGATGTACGCGACTGACAGTTTTGTTGATAGCATGCTGACGCACACGGTCTTTACCCTTCAAACCATCAAGATCCTGCTTTAGATAGTCAATCAGCGGCTCATGATACAGGTCTGCAAAACTCTCACCATACAAATCTTCGAGCGCTTTCAGTTCCTCTATATACGATAGGCGTACGTATGGAGCCAAATAGAAATCGAAGGCAGGAATAGCCTGTCCGCCATGCATTTCGTTTTGTGCACATTCCAGAGAGATACAAGCCAGTACGGCAGCAGTCTCAATGCGCTTAGCAGGACGGCTGGCGCCATGTCCGGCAACAAAACCTTTAGTGAGAATATTGTCGAGAGGATGCTGACAGCAGGTGAGGGACTTCGTGGGATAGTAGTCCTTGTCGTGGATGTGCAGATAGTTGTGCTCCACGGCATCGCGGCTCTCAGGTGAGAGCAAATAGTCATCGACAAAGGGTTTAGTGGTTTCAGATGCAAACTTCATCATCATACCGGCAGGGGTGTCGGCATTCATATTGGCATTTTCACGTGTCACGTCGTTGTTCTTGATGTTGACAATATCAAGGAACACGTCGCGAGTCTTAGCCTTACGGGCAATGGAACGTTGGTTGCGATAGGCAATGTAGCGCTGTGCAACATCCTTTCTCGAACTCTTCATAAGCTCCATTTCTACCGAGTCCTGAATCTGCTCTACCGTCATCTGAGCACTGCCACGTGCGGCAATGCGGTCTGTAATAGTCTGTAGAAGGCTATCATCTTCACCTTTCTCTGTACTGATCATAGCCTTGCGAATAGCGGCCATAATCTTTTGCTCGTTAAATCCCACGATGCGTCCGTCGCGCTTTACTACTGTCTGTATCATGCTTTTATAACTTTTGGAATTATGAATTGGTTATTGGGTTGTTATTTTCCGTTTGCAAAGATACAAATAAATTTTATAAGATTTTCGTTTTGGACAACTTTTGTTGTGTTAATAAATGTCAAATCGCTAAAACACAATAAGTTATAAAACACAAATGGGAAACTTTTGAAAAATTCCCCATTTGTAAGTTTTCTAAAAAGAAAACCCTATACTTATACAAGTTGTTTACGATAGCAACGATGCCTACGGTGCTGTCTGGCATCAAGATACTGCCATTGGCTGCGCACATTCTCATTGGTTTCCATCTGTGGCATAGCCTCTGCCCACTTGAAGCCATAGCGTTGAATCTGCTGAATGAGGTCGTCAAAAATGAGCGAATTGGCACCCTTGGCACGATATTCTGGTAGCACGCCGATAAGCAAAAGGTCGGCAGTATCCGTCTTATGCCACTTCAATGCACGCAAAAGATGCCACCAACCGAATGGTAACATACGCCCATCACGCGTTTGGCGAAGTGCTTTAGTAAACGAAGGGAAAGCTATTCCGAATCCTATCATTCGATGATCAGGAGTGTTCCAATCCTCAATACTGGTCACCAATTTCAAGTCCGCAATCTTAATATACTGTTCCACAAGCTGGTCAATCTGCTTCTCTGAGAGTTGGCTGTAACCATAAAGGTCCTTGTAAGTGGCATTGATAATATCAAATACTTCACGTCCTTTACCTCCTTCAACAAGTTCCTTTCTTGTAAATTTATGTATTTGAAGATTGTAGCGCTTGCGTATCATCTGGGCAATTTTATGGAATTTCTCAGGCACCACTTCAGGCACTTTCACCCGATATTCCATATAGTCATTGTCTTTGACAAATCCTTCCAACTGCTCCATATGTTTTATATAATAAGGGTAGTTGTAGTTGATATACATCGTGGCATCTTCATCGAATCCTTCAATCAGCATACCTTCACGATCCATATCAGTAAATCCGAGTGGCCCAGCTATTTCATTCATGCCTTTCTGGCGTCCCCACTGCATGACAGCATCCATCAGTGCACGGCTCACGCAAGCATCATCGATGAAGTCGAACCATCCGAAACGCACCTCCTTGCGGTTCCATCGCTCATTAGCCCGATGGTTGATGATGGCTGCAACGCGTCCCACAACCTTCCCGTCTCGCATAGCAAGATAGTATTCCGCCTCGCAACATTCGAACGCCGTATTACAGTCATGTCGCAAAGTATTCATCTCTTCGGAATAAAGAAACGGAACAGCCTGCTTACACTCACGATACATCTCGTAGTAAAACTGCACAAACTGTTTCAATTCCTGACGTGTGGTTACTTTCTTTATTTCTATATTAGTCATCATCGCCTTATGCTTAGTAGTAGATTCGATAGTACCCCGACCGAGAATCGAACTCGGAACTAAGCTTTAGGAGAGCCTTGTTATATCCATTTAACTATCAGGGCAGCCGAAATGCGACCACAAAGGTACGAAATATAATTGTAATATGATTATTTTTGAGTACCTTTGTAGCATATTTCTAATACAAATATTGATATTATGGGAAAATTAGTCATCAACTCGTATGACGAGTTTGCCGCCCATCTGGGCGAGGAATTAGGTGCTTCCGATTGGTTGCAAGTAGATCAAGATCGCATCAATCTCTTTGCTGATGCTACACTCGACCACCAGTGGATACACGTGGACGTAAAGCGCGCAAAAGAGGAGAGTCCTTACAAGAGCACCATTGCTCATGGTTACTTGACGTTAAGTCTGTTGCCATACATGTGGGATCAGATTATTGAAGTCAACAATATCAAGATGTTGGTCAACTACGGCATGACTGACATGCGCTTCGGCCAACCTGTTATCACCGGCAGTCGCGTGCGCCTTGTCACTACTCTTCATGCTATTCAAAACCTTCGCGGTATCTGTAAGGCTGAAATTAAGTTCAAGATTGAAATTGAGGGACAGCGCAAACCAGCCCTTGAGGGTATTGCCGCCTTCCTTTATTATTTCGAGTAAAGTTCTCTATCAACTGCGGAAAGAAACTGCACTATCCCATACATCAGACGTACTCACTCTATTCGAGTGACGTTCTCGACAAAGACGGTTGTAGTGGTTTCGAAACTACGATATCAGTTCTCGTTCGACCTTCTTTCCTATTGATGAATTGAAAAAGCGAGCCCGTTTCCATGTGGAAGCGGGCTCGCTATATATATTAATAAGGTGTATCCTTATCCTTATGCTTTTGCTTCTCCGGCATTATCTTCACGGATGGTCTTACCCATTACAAGGAATGCAGTAGGAGCAGCTATGAAGATAGACGATAGCGTTCCGAAGATTACACCCAGCAACATTGCGAATGAGAATGAACGGATACTGTCGCCTCCGAGAACGAAGATACACAGCAATACGATCAATGTAGTCACAGAGGTGTTGATGGTACGGGCCAGTGTCTGGTTGAGCGAACCATTAAACAATGACTGCAAATCGCGCTTTGCATAGAGGCTGTGGTTCTCACGTACACGGTCGAATACCACCACCTTATCGTTGATAGAGTAACCGATAACGGTCAGGATAGCACCGATGAAGGTTTGGTCAATCTCCAACGACATGGGGAGAATGCCCCAGCATACCGAGTACATTCCTATAACGATAAGGGCATCGAGTGCCAATGCTACAGTAGCACCTACAGAGTAAGCAAGGTTGCGGAAACGCAGCAAGATGTAGAGGAAGATGGCAATCAAGGCGATGAATACGGAGATGATAGCACCGTGAGTAATATCCTTAGCAACAGAAGGACCAACCTTTGATGAGCTAATGATAGAACCACCCTTGCGGATATCCGGGTTCTTAAAGTCTTCAACGCTCTCCTGACTAACCAGTCCAGCCTTCTTCAATGAGTTATAAAGAATAGTTTCAGCCTTGTCGTCCACCTGAGGATTGTTTGATTCGATATCCCAGTTGGTAGAAACACGAACTGTTTTTCCATCAGTACCGAGTGCGATAACGCTGGTGTTTGCCTCTTTGCCTGCGTTCTCACCAACGGTGTTGACGAATGCGCCAGCCAATGTAGTGCGTACCTGCTCAACAGGTACAGACTTGTCGAGTGTTACCACGTAGTTTCGACCACCGGTGAAGTCGATACTCTTGCTAAGTCCGCGAACAGCGAAGCTTATGCAGAACAGAACTGCCACAACAGCCCAGATGGTGAATGACTTCTTATATGCACCCATGAAGTTGAACTTGGTATTCTGCATCATGTTGCGTGAATAAGCGGTGGTGAAAGTGAGATTCTGCCACTTATCCTTCTTCATCTTGCCGTCATAAACCAGACGTGTCATGAATACAGCGGTGAAGAATGATACACAGATACCGATGATCAAAGTAGTAGCGAAGCCTCTGATAGGACCTGTTCCGAATACGTAGAGGATGATACCAGTAATCAACGAAGTGAAGTTAGAGTCGAAGATGGCCGAGAAGGCATTCGAGTAACCGAGGTTGAGTGCTTCTTTCACGGTATGTCCCTTGCGGAGTTCTTCCTTCGTGCGCTCATAGATAAGCACGTTGGCATCCACTGCAGTACCCAATGTGAGCACGATACCGGCAATACCCGGCATGGTCAGGGCAGCTTGGAATGACGTCAAGATACCAAGTGTGAAGAAGAGGTTGAAGAGCAATGCAATATTTGCGAGCATTCCAGGAATGAATCCATAGAGCATTACCATATAAATCATCAGCAGTACGAAAGCTACAACGAATGAGATAGCGCCCTGCTGAATAGACTGTGCACCGAGTGAAGGACCTACGACCTCTTCCTGTACGATACGTGTAGGAGCAGGCATTTTACCTGAGTTGAGGGTGTTGGCAAGGTCTTTAGTATCTTCAATTGTGAAGTTACCAGTGATAGAAGAGTTTCCACCGTCAATCTGTGTAAGGATACGCGGTGCGCTATATACGGCATCGTCAAGTACGATGGCAACAGCACGACCGATATTCTGCTTGGTAATCTGTGACCAGCGGCGTGCACCGTCAGAGTTCATCTGCATAGAAACCGATGGGTGACCCATCTGGTCGAACTCATCTTTAGCCCCGGTGATAACGTCACCTTCCAGTGGAGCGCGTCCGTTTGGCTCAGTCACTTTCAATGCGTAGAGAGCGAAGATATCACCACGAGTATTCTGTCCACCAAAGTCTTCAGCTTTAGCACCCCAACGGAGTTTGCACTCAGCAGGCAACACTTGGTTGGCAATATCAGAATAGATAATCTTGTTGACCTCTGCAGTATCGCGTGCATTAGCGTAACCTACGATGGCAAGACCATCACCCTGCATGGGCTGGAGTACAGAGAAGAGTGGGTTCTGCTTCTTTGCAGCAGCAATAGCCTTTGCTTCTTCTTTGCTTGCATTAGCTTTTCCAGCATTGAGCTTTGCTGCCAAATCGTTGGTTGCGGCCTTTGCATTTGCAGTAGTATCGGTAGCTGTTGTGTCGGCTTCTGCCTCAGCAGCACCACCTGTTACGGCATATTTCTGATTGAGCTGGCTCAGCAATGGTACGATTTCCTTGGTGTTGTAGGTCTCCCAGAACTCCAAGTTTGCACTACCTTGCAACAATTTGCGCACGCGCTCTGGCTCTTTGATACCAGGCATTTCAACCATGATTCGTCCGCTTTGTCCTTCCAGTTTCTGGATGTTAGGCTGTACCACGCCGAATTTATCGATACGGTTGCGTACCACATTGAATGAGTTGTCCACAGCAGACTGCACTTCAGTGCGCAGTGCGCGTTCAACTTCAGCATCGCTGCTGCTGGTGCTCACTTTGCCTTTCATCTGCTGTGTAGCAAAGATGGCTGCGAGTGGACGACCGTTTCCTTCTTTTTTCCAATGTTTCACGAAGAGTGTTATAAAGTCTTCCTGACTTGTTTCCTCTTCTTTTTTAGCTTCTTCCATGGCCTTTTTGTAGGCAACGTCTGTCTTGTGGTCAGCGAGTACGTCAACAACGTCTGGCACTGAAACCTCAAGAATCACGTTCATACCGCCCTTCAGGTCAAGTCCGAGGCCGATTTCCATTTCGCGGCACTGCTTGAAAGAGTAGATTCCGCAGTACACTTTCTCGTTCATGATAGAGTCGAGATACTCCTGGCCTTTCTCTTCAGTCATGGCCGCTGCCTTATTCTCATGGTAGCGTGTCACGAAGGAGAAGGAGAGGTAGAAGATACACACGAGTATCAGAACCAGTGCGATGAATTTTACGATTCCTTTGTTTTGCATTTTTTTATTGTTTTATTTTATTTTGTATATTTTTTCCCAAATAGTTTGCAAATATACTTATTTTTCTTCACTTAGCGAAATTTCTCGCTGAAAAACGTGTATTTTTCAAGGTTTTCCGTTGATTTTAAGCCAACAGACTATGGGATAATGGTCGCTGGCATCTATTTTATTGTCTATCTTGCAGTTGTATGGTTGTATATCGTTGGAACAGAAAATGTGGTCTATGCGGAAGTAAAATCCTTTTTGATTGTACGACCATCCGAGTCCTTTTCCTGTTGTGGTGAAGCAGTCTTTGAGTACTGTAGATACTTTGTGGCGCGAGTAGGAAATGGGGTTGTCGTTGAAGTCTCCGCAGAGTATGATAGGATACTGCTTATGTTCTTCCACGTATTGACATACTGCATCAATCTGCGGAGCACGCCTTGCCGATGATTCCGCCAGTGTGATGAGCAGTTTTTTTGATTCATGTTTGGCCTCTTGTCCCTTGATATTGCCTTTAATGATGTTCTGGTAGTTATGTCGGTCTTCTGTAGAGAGGTGTGTTCCTTCGAAGTGGTTATTGATTACCAATAGTGTATCGTTTCCCACTTGCAGATACCAAGCCACACTGCCATTGGCCTCTGAGCGATAGTTGATTCGTTCTTTTCGTATGATGGGAAACTTGGTATGTATGCCAACTCCATTGATGGCAGGTCCTGGATTGAAGTGAACAGTATCGTTATAGGCAAATGTCTTCTGAAATTCTTTAAATGCATATCTTCTCCACGTATCCACATCTTCTTGCAGACAGACGATATCTGGCTGTTCATCATGCAGATATTGGCACACGGTCCCAAATCCATCTTCATATTTATAGTTGCCCCCATAGGTGCATACGTTATATGAAATGAGTTTTATTGCACCTTCATCAGGATCTGTAAATTGCATATTGAGTGGCATATAGGTGCTGATGGGAATATATGTTGCAACATATCCGAGGATAGGGATCCACACCATTCTCCACTTGAATGTGAGCCAGAAGAAGAGGAAACACAAGTTGATGAGTAGCAAGATAGGGAATGTCATTCCAACGCACGACAATACCGGATGGTCGGCAGGATTGAGTCTATCAGAGAATCCCACGGCCAGCATGATGAGTACCAGCGCCATATTGGCGCCTGCTACCATCTTTATAGTGAACTGTTTGAGTCGCTTAATCAATTTCTATTGCTTTGTTCAAACAGTTTCTTCTTTTCCTCTTTAGTCAGACTGTCATATCCGCTTTTTCTGATTTTGTCGAGTATAGCGTCTATTTCTGCCTGCCGTGCGCTGTCTTCTTCCTTTTCTTTATGTTCCTCCCAACGTGGTGTTTCGGTAGAAGGCTGATAGTGGAAGGTGTTGCGGCGCTTATTCTCATATTGTTTCTTCATCTGTTGGAAGAAACCGTTTTGGCCATTAAATCTCTGTTCAATGTTCGGATGTTTCCGCCAGTAGCGTATGAGCAGAAATCCGAAGAGCATACCACCAAGATGTGCCATGTGTGCTATTCCGTCGCCCGGAGTATTCAATGCCGACCACACTTCTATCACGATATATCCCCCGATGAGCCATTTCGCTTTGATGGGGAATGGGAATGGAATGATAAACATTCTCTCGTTGGGGAATGTCATACCGAATGCCAACAGAATGGCATAGACGGCTCCCGACGCTCCTACTGTGGTCCACAGATTAAGGTACGCTTCGGTTGTAATTCTTCCTGACGATGTCATTACGAAATCGTATGCCGCAAGGTTTTCGTTGGCATAGTTGATGTATTGCACACCTTCCTGTATGATACCTGCTCCTATTCCACATACAAGATAGTAGATAAGGAATCGTTTTGGTCCCCAAACTCGTTCCATAACGGTTCCAAACATCCATACTGCAAACATGTTGAAGAATAGATGCATGAACGAACCGTGCATAAACAAGTATGTGACGAGTTGGTAGAACGAAAAGTCTTTGGCCATGAAGAAATGCAAACCGAATGTTGCTGTGAGATCGAGGCCTTGTTTTTCAAACACCCATGTGGCAAAGAATGCCAGTACATTGATGATGAGCAGGTTCTTTGTAATACTTGGTATATTATTCATCGTGTTGTTCCTTCGTTTTATTATATGTAAGCTCTTGTTATTTCTTTTCGGTCGCAAAATTACTAAAAATCTTGCTGTTTCGGCATGAAAAGTGCCTTGTAAGCGGTTTTTTTTAGTAAAAAACTCACTTTTTTTGATTTTTTGTTTGTTTTTTGAATACTTTCCCCTATATTTGCCAAGAAATTAAATAAGAACCGACAAAAACTATTAATAATTTATCAAAAAAATCAGAATTATGAACAAGACAGAATTGATTGACAAGATTGCAGCCGAGGCAGAATTGACAAAGGCTGACTCTAAGAAAGCCCTTGAGGCCACCGTATCCGTAATTAAGGCCGCTCTCGCCGCAGGTGATAAAGTTCAGCTCGTAGGTTTCGGTACTTTCGCCGTTGCTGAGAAGCCCGCTCGCGAGGGTATCAACCCCCGTTCAGGTGAGAAGATCACCATCGCTGCAAAGAAGGTTGCCAAGTTCAAGGCTGGTGCTGAGTTTGCAGAGGCTATCAACAAGTAATCTGTGTCTTTAGGCCCAACAAAGAATAGGGGACTCCGTTTTGGAGTCCCCATTCTTTTTTCAGTCGTTTCCTTTTTGGGCTGATAAGTATCAGTTTCTGACATCAGGGCTGTTTTCCGATATATGCCAGAATACCTCCATCCACATAGAGAATATGTCCGTTGACAGCATTTGATGCGTCTGAAGCGAGGAAGACAGCAGGTCCCATGAGTTCTTCAGGTTCGAGCCAGCGTCCTGCAGGTGTTTTGGCGCAGATAAAGCTGTCGAATGGATGGCGGCTACCGTCTGCCTGACGTTCGCGCAAGGGTGCGGTTTGTGGTGTTGCGATATATCCTGGACCGAGTCCGTTACACTGGATATTGTATTCACCAAACTCCGAGCAGATGTTGCGTGTGAGCATTTTCAGTCCGCCCTTAGCCGCTGCGTATGCCGAAACGGTTTCTCTTCCGAGTTCCGACATCATAGAACAGATATTGATAATCTTACCATGTCCCTTCTTAATCATGCCTGGCAATACTGCTTTTGATACGATGAAAGGAGCGTTGAGGTCGATGTCAATCACCTGTCGGAAGTCTTCTACCGACATTTCTGTCATGGGGATTCGCTTGATGATTCCAGCGTTGTTGACGAGAATATCGATAACGCCCAACTTCTTTTCGATGTCGCTAACCATAGCTTTCACCTGCTCTTCATCGGTCACGTCACAGATGTATCCGTGAGCCTCAATACCCTTATCCTTATAGTCGGCAAGAGCTTTATCAAGGTGTTCCTGCTTGCGGCAGTTGAAAGCAATTTTTGCACCAGCCTTAGCATAGGCTTCCGCGATAGAAAATCCGATACCATAGGCAGCACCGGTAACGAGGGCTACTTTGCCCTCCAATGAAAATAGATTTGTCATATACTTATGTTTTATTTCAGATCAGTAATGAGTGAGAAGTCTTGGTCACCATAGTCGAGGTTTTCGCCGCCCATACCCCAGATGAAAGTATAGTTGTGTGTGGCAGCAGCTGAGTGTATGCTCCATTCTGGCGAGAGCACAGCTTGGTCGCCTTTCATCCAGAGGTGGCGTGTCTCTTCCACTTCGCCCATGAAGTGGCAAACGGCCTGATCTTCGGGAATCTCAAAGTAGAAGTATGCTTCCATACGTCTTGAGTGCACGTGAGCAGGCATGGTATTCCATACAGAACCGGGTGCGAGTTCAGTCATACCCATTTGCAGTTGACAAGTAGGCAACACTTGATTGACGAGCATCTTATTGATATCACGCTCGTTAGAAGTTTCGAGTGCACCCATGTGAGCCACTACCGCATCCTTTTTAGTTACTTTCTTGCAAGGATATTGCTTGTGTGCGGTAGTAGAGTTGAAGTAGAATTTCGCAGGCTGCTTAGCATCTTTCGATTCAAACACCACGTCACGGTCGCCACTTCCGATGTAGAGTGCCTCCTTATAGTCGAGTTCGAAGGTTTCGTCGCCCACCTTTACGGTTCCGGCTCCACCCACGTTAAAGATACCCACTTCACGTCGTGTAGTGAAGAAAGGAGCTTTCAGCGGATCGATGGCTTCGAGTTTTAGTGGCTCGTTGACAGGCATTGCTCCACCTACGACCATGCGATCATACATAGAATAAACCATATTCACCTCGTCTTGGGCGAATACTTTTTCAATTAGGAAATCGCGTCGGATTCGTTTAGTGTCATAGCTTTTTGCATCTTCGGGATGCGCTGCATAACGAATTTCATAATTTGTTTTCATAAGTGTGATGATTTGTTCTAGTTAAATTCGTACTGCAAAGGTACGATTAAGTGAGCAGAATACAAAAAGAAAAATTAAATTTCTTTTTTATTCTCGAACGACAGTACCTAAGACCGTAAGGTCAAAGGTACGATTAAGTGAGCAGAATACAAAAAGAAAAATTAAATTTCTTTTTTATTCTCGAACGACAGTACCTAAGATGCGAAGCATCAAAGGTACGATTAAGTGAGCAGAATACAAAAAGAAAAATTAAATTTCTTTTTTATTCTCGAACGGCAGTACCTAAGACCGTAAGGTCAAAGGTACGATTAAGTGAGCAGAATACAAAAAGGTTGCCGTTTCTGCCTCTTTCTACAGAGTTTTGGCGAAAGGGCGAAACCGCAGGCAAGCCTGTGTTCGCCGCCTATAGTTTGCGAATCAGGGTCAGTCCGTCGCGCAGCGGGAGGATGACACGCTCCACACGGGAGTCCTGTCTGACATAGTCGTTGAAAGAGACGATGCCTTGGGTTTGCTGGTCTTTCCCGTAGGAAGGATCCACCACATGACCGTCCCACAGGGTGTTATCGGCAAGGATAAAGCCACCCTTGCGCACCACCGAGAGTGCCATTTCGTAGGTTTCGCGATATGTGCGCTTGTCGCCATCTATGAAAGCAAGGTCGAAGCTGACGCCGAGTCGGGGCGCTTCGGTAATGGCATCGCCAATGAGAAAGGTGATGCGGTCAGCCCATGGCGACTGTTCTATCCACGGACGGGTAAAGTCCTCTTGCTCGTCGTTGATTTCGAAAGTGTAGAGATGTCCGCCATCTTCCAGTCCTTCAGCCATTGACAAGGCGCTATAGCCACTAAACGTACCCACCTCAAGCACATTCTTGGGGCGTATCATGCCGACCAACATCTTCAGCAGTCTGCCCTGGAGGTGACCCGATGCCATGCGTCCATGGAGCAGATGGATATTGGTAGCACGCCAAAGCTTATAGAGATAGTCGGGCTCTGGGTCTGAATGGGTCAATATATAGTTGTCGAGCGTCATCCGATGAGTGCTTCAATAGCCAGACGGTAGGAGTCGAGTCCGAAACCACAGATCACTCCGCGACAGGCTGGCGAGAGATAGGAATGGTGGCGGAATGGTTCGCGCTGATGCACATTGGAGATATGTACCTCTATCACTGGACTTTTCAGCGACCTGATGCAGTCGTGCAGCGCTATAGAAGTGTGGGTGTATGCACCGGCGTTGAGCACGATGCCATCTACCGTAAATCCATCTTGCTGCATGCGGTTGATGAGTTCTCCCTCTACATTGCTCTGATAGTAGTCTATCTCCACATCGGGATAACGCTGCCGCAGCGTAGGCAGATAACTTTCAAACGACGAGGTGCCGTAGATGCCTGGTTCGCGCTGTCCGAGCAGATTAAGGTTGGGACCGTTCACAATAAGTATTTTCATCTGTTTCATCTTTTTTTGCGTGGTGCAAAGATACAACATTTTTTCAAATCCAGCCCCATTATCGCGATAAAATCGCACGATACCTGGCGGCACCATGTCTCATAGAACAGAAACCTTCGATTACTTGCTCTTAAGCGGAGAACTTTCGCTCATTTCTATGAGGAATGCCCATTTGCCGTCGGTAAGTTTCTGCAGCGTGATAGTGCCACCCATGGCTTCCATGATTTTGTGGCACAGGGGCAGTTCGAGATTGCTTCGGTCGCTCTGTGCACAGGGCTGCCTGTCGTTGAAGGCATCAAACAGTTCGGTTTTGTCTTTATCTTGGAAGTTGGCATGTGCCATCACCCAGATTTTCACCTGCTTGCCATCGCCCTCACATTTCACTTCCACCTGCCCTTCGGTCTTACGACAGTCGGCATTGAGTATGGCGTATGTCAGTACTTGCGAAAGACGCTTGGGATCAGCATAGACATAATGCTCCCGTCCGGCAGGTATCAGCGTAAACTCAAGGTTGTTACACTGCTCTTGTGTTTCGTGAATATCTGACAGTGTTGTCTCCACATTGACATTGGAACTATACAACTGGAAGTCGTTCAGACCAGCCTTTCCGAGGTCGATGATGTCGTCGAAGAGGTTGATGAGCAGCGTTTTGTTGTTGGCTATGATTTTCATCATCCTGCGCTCGTCTTCGCTCAGATGGTTCGTATCAATCATGTCGATAGACATCTGGATGACATGGAGCGGATTGCGGATGAGTTTGCCCATATTGGCTATGAAGCGGGTCTTGCCGGCTTCGTTCTCTTTGGTAAGGACAAGCAGTTCTTTGGTTTTCTTCTTGAGTTTGCGTTCAACGACAGCTATGGTGAATAACACTATCAGGAAGAATGCCATAATGATGAGGCCAATAATGACATACACCTTGTTGCGCTCTAAGAAACTCACGGGTTTGCCGTAGTAAACGGCATCAGCGGGATAGAGTTCTTCGGGTATTCCGTAGGCTTTCAGCGTGTTGTAATTGAGGTATCGTTTGGCATTGTCGAGCTGTATCAGAGGAATATCCTTGGGTTGTGTGCCGTTCTCTATCTTCGAAAGCACTTCTTGCAACTTCTCTATGAATTCGTCGGAAGTGGGATATACGCCTCCTGCCAATGCGCCATCTCTGATGCCCAAATCGTAAAGTCCGAAAGCGGCATCGCCAGTCAACTGGCCCACAATCTGTCGCATGGCATTGTCGGGATATAATGCACGGGTGGCATTCTGGTTCTGACTGATCCACGAATCGAAGATTACTGTTGTGTTTTTGGGCAGTGTCATCAGTCGGTTTTGCAACTCGGCAGTAGTCATCTGCCTATTGTTGAGGTCGATGAAATTGATGTCGGGATGGTATTGCTCCAACACTTTTCGCGTTTTATATCTTGAAAGATAGCCTATCTGCCATGAATTAGTGACAAGGGCAAGATTCTTGGTATTCGGTTTGAGTTGTAAAGCCAATTCAATGGTCTCGTGTATAGAATAGGGATCGGTGATGAGTGCGGCATTGAAGCCGCGACGCGACTCTTCCAGTGGTATCTTCATACTTTCCACACACTCCTTACCACTGTCATAGTCCTTGGCACTGAAGGTGTATTCGCCAGAGAAAACAGCAACGCAAGGCACCTCTTTCCATGCGCCTTTCATGAATGTGCGATACATAATCCATGCTTCCTCACCTATCAGAATGACTATTTCCTTGCCTGTGGCATCATTGGTGTTCATGATAGATTCGGCTTTTTCCCGCATCAATACGCTGTCGCGCTGGGCTACAAGGTCAAGAAATTCCACTTCTACCGTCAACCGTCTGTTGACTGCATAACGTGAAACTACGGCACTGGCGAGGTTTTCCGCCCATGCATATCCCTGGAAATAAGAACTCAATACGAGCACTTCTTTCTTGCTTTGCGCCTCTTGTGACTGTGCTTGAACACTGGATATGGTTATGATTGACAGAAAAAATATAAACGCTATCGTTCTTTTCAGCATACTCATGTGGTGTATTATCATTTCCTATTTACTATCATTGGTTTAATTTTCTGCAAAGATACAACAATTTTTCAATTTTAGAACTACAATGGTGATAAAATTACAGAGTAAATTGCAAAAGAAATATAATGTCGCTCAGCAATAAAATGGATTGGTTTTTTTTTGATAACGTTTTGGCAAGGAGTTTTAGATGCTTGGCAAAAGTATTGGCCAACGTTTAGCAAGGGTATTGTCTAACGATTGGCAAGAGTATTGTCTAACGATTGAAAAAGGTCTTTTCAATGTTTGATAAGAATATTATCCAACGTTTGATAAAGATGTTATCCAACGTTTGATAAAAGTATTATCCAACGTTTGATAAAGGTGTTATCCAATATTGGATAAAGGTGTTATCCATCGTTGGATAAAAATATTATCAAGGTTTGAAAAAGTGCTGATAAACCTCACTAACCCTATTTATACATTGATATACGTGGGTCGTTTAGCAGTTTCATGGTTATGAGAGATGGAAATCCGGTGGTCGAAGTGTGGTCGAAAACACCTGAAAGAAAAGCATTCGACCACCGCATAACATTCTGTTTCGCTTGATGTTATACCGTCATGGTGGTCGAGTGGTCGATTTTTGTAACGTCGCGCGTGCGTAGGCGTACGCGCGTATATAGAGAAAGAGGTTCGTCTGACCATATCAAACGAACCTTCCATTTTATATCACTTTCTCTCGCCATGGCAAAATTTAAGCAAGCTTAATTCTGCTCATTTGGCTTAACACAAACGCTCTTATTATCAAACGATGGTTTCTATAAAGTTTATGCTTCTATCATCAATAATTCTCTAAATGAAAGTGTGGCAACCATGGTCAGCAATACAAATAAAATTCTTTTCATAGTCCTATAAATTAAAAAAAGACAACTAATATTACATAGACTGATGAACAATATCCATATTGATTTTTTCACCCAACAATCACATAGTCTTCACTTCAATCTTCTCTCCAATTCCTGTTCCACCTTTTCGGGCTCTATGTCGCGTGCCACTATACGTCCGCTATTGTCGGCAACAATCATGGCGGGGACTGCGGATATGCCCAACTGGGTTACCATGGGAGAATGGAACATCTTACCATCGCACACTACAGGCCATGGGATGGAGTCGCGATCTACACGGTGGCGCACGTCTTTGATATTGCCATCGAGACAGAGTGTCACCACGGCGAGTTTTGAACCGTAGGTCTTCTGGAGCTTCTGCAAACGGCGCTGTATGTCGCCACTCTGATAACTCCATGTTGCCCAGACATTGACCACATTGACCTTACCATTGAGCTGTGCTTTCGATACGGGACGACCTTTAAGATCGGTAGCGGTAAACGAAGGGAGGACAGCACCCTGACGGCTCTTCTTCAGTACATCGAGTTGGCGGCGCAGCGTGAGCAACCGTGCATTGTTGGGTTGCGCCTTCAACATCACTGCTGCCAATTGGGCGGCTTGGTCGAAATCGGCATCTATGGTCAAGACGAAATAGCGATTGATCAGATAAGTGCTAATGGGCGATTCGGGATGCTTACGGATATAGTCTGCCACCTCTTTACGCTCTTCAGGCGGTGTGAGGCGGTTGAGTTGTGAACGCAGATCGGTGAACTGCTCGTTGATCTTAGACCCTTTCACCGTAATCTCCTTCAGATGGGTAGCGTCGCCTTTAATATTGAGCGAAGTGCCTGGAGTGGCAAACACGGGCAGTTCGCTATAGTTGGGGAAGATGATGATAAAGGTATAATCGCCCTGCACGGCTTTCTCGTAAGAGAAACGTCCGTCGCGCACCTTGATGGTATCGGTGCCCGTCATGCCTCCATCGGGACTATACACATAGAATTCGCCTTGATTCAGGTTTCTGAGTCGGCCCTCAAGACGGAATTTGTTACCGCTGATGCCACACGAAACGAGAATCAAGACGAACGAAATATATCCAAGAATTTTTCTCATTCTTTATTTGCTAACCTTGCTCAGCTCCAAGTCGTTGGCAGCATACTGAGCCAGTTTGGGATTTTTCTGGATGGCGCTGCGCAGATAAGAAGCTGCTGCGTCGTTGTTGCCCTGACGTGCATTGACAATGGCGTTGAGATAGTCGGTCATAGCGTCGGGATTCTTCACGTTAGCCAGTGTCTGAGTGGCACGGGCGTAGTCTTTATTGAGCAACTGTGCCAGAGCAGCGCTGTTAGAGTTTACACCTGCGAAGTCTTGCTGTGCCAGAGCGTAGTTGCCCTGTGCCAGATGCAGGTTACCCAGAGCCTCTGCCAGATTGTTGGCACCGGCTGCACGTGAGATATAATCCTCTGCGGTCTTAGCATCACCCTGCTGCAGAGCCAGCAGACCCATGTTGGCATTGGCCTCAGCATTCTTAGCATCGAGGGTACGTGCCATGCTCAGATATTTCTGTGCCTCGGCATTGTTGCCCTTCTGCATAGCCAGTACGGCGAGGTTGTTGTAAGCGCGGCTGTCCTCACGATAGAGGTTGGTTGTGGTTTTGAGAATGTCCTCACGCTGTGCATCGGTATCGGCGATAGATGCTGCATAGAGCAGTTCCTCAACGCTGAGCTTAGAAGCATCTTCCTTATACTGAGCGAAAATCTGATCGTCATCGCGACCGATTGTCTCATAGTTGATGGTCATGCGGGCACGACGCAGTTCGGGCAGAATGCCGTCTGCCAATTCGCGGAAGCCCTGACTCATGTTCTTAATCTGCTGCTCACGCTCCTGTGGGTCCTGATACATAGAGAGAACGCGGAGGATCACATCCTTGTCTTGAATGTTGCTGGCTTTAACCAACTCCTGGAAACCTTCCCAGTCCTGTGCGGTATATTGTGAAGAGAGGTTGGCGTCGATCTTGGCAGCCTTCATCTGTTTCTTCACGTATGACTCGGTATTCTTCTGACGCTTGTTGGCGAGCTTCTCGTTGAGAGACACACCACCATCGGGCGAAGCATAGGCTGAGATTTCTACATTATTGATATTGAGACCTTCCTGATCCTGTGCAATGCGCTTGAGCAGACTGGTAAACTCCTGTACGGAATTGCTCTTCAACTCGCTCTTGCGAAGTTCAGCCTGCTGGATGAGGAACTTGATAGTAGCATCAAACTTCTGTTCGTTGACACGCTGGAATGCATCCTGCGATGTGCAGGGATTAGCACTGGTAATGGTAGAACGATAGAGTTCGCTGGTGGCAATCACACCTGTTGCAACCTTGACAGCTGGTACTTGCACCTCTTTCTTACCAACGCGTGCGTTGAAAGTGAGATAGAGGTCGCTCTTCTGCATGGCAGGCTGATAAGCGAAATTGGCTTTCATGGTATAGTGGCCGCCTACCTTATAGGAGATGGACTGATCGTTGCCCAACACCTTTTCGCCCTGGAATGTTGCACTCTGTCCCTTAACGGCAGTCTCTACGCCATTGTCGGTGAAGCGCAGTTCTGGTGTTACGGTAACCACAGCTTTCTTGGCCATATACTTCTCAGGGAACATACCATTGATTGTTGCAGGTACCTGACCCGACTCGGCAACCAACGGATTGGGTACTACCTTGAAGTTGTCGGCAGACAATTCTCCAAGCTTTCCACCACACGATGTCAGTGCGGCAACTGCCACTGCTGACAGAAATACTAATTTCTTCATTATTCTATCTGTTTTTTACCTGTTTTTTTAAGATATTGCAAAGATAGTCACTTATTCTGTAAAAGACCGAATAAGACTGGATTTTTAGTGATTTTTAAGGTATATTTGCCGTCATTCTATCTATTTGGCATCATAAGTGCGATATACCAAATAGCAACCATCGGCATCAAGGGTAAAACGGGCTCCTAAGGATTCGTTGAGCGTGCCTTGCCACAGTTCTTCATAGGAATAGGCAGACCAACGAAGGCCTTCTGACGTGAGTCGAGTGGTATTGAAACTGAAGATACTGACCTGCTGGCCTGCGAAACTATCAAAGGTTTGACGACCTTCTGCTGCAACAAACCATCCATAATCGGTCAACATCAGGGGTTCGATATTCATCTGACGGTAATAGCGCATCATCAAGGCGATATTGCCAAGGGTATGGTCTTCACGCATTCCAGTAGCACCAAGATAGGCTAAGCGCAAACGGCAATGATTACTGATGGAGGGCTGATAGTGGTCCAAGCAATAGCGTGTGGCTTTAGTGAGGTCGTTGTCTTCCTGTTCGGTAATCCGTGCCAACCGTGAGCGATACTGCGAAGGAATGCTGTCACCATCGCCCACTACAACATCAGCATCGGGCCAATGGGCAATGGATCCGTCGCAACAAACCACATGGGGAGCAGAACGAAGCACTCCGAGCGGTATGGCATGGGTGGGAAACACACCATTGGCAAGGATAACGGCATCGGGACGAAAGAGGAATTGCGACATCATCATGCTTCTGAGGTTGAGGGTGACTGCTGGCCTTGATGATTCTGGCGATGCATCAGTTGACGCCACTTAAACCATCCTGCTACGGCAATCACAACATAGAGTCCATAGAGTCCTGCCTTAAAGGGAATGCCTTTGGTGACATAGAGGAACGTGCATACCACATCGACTGCAATCCAAAAGAACCATTGCTCCATATATTTGCGTGCCAATGCCCATAGGCCCACAAAACTCAGCGCATTGGTGAAGGCATCGAGTACAGGAACGGTAGAATTGGTCCAGGTGATGAGTATATAATAGGTAGCTCCCCACGCTACAAAGAAGAACACCGTGACTGGCAGATAAAGGCGTAGGGGCATGTGACTGATGGGAAGCGTACGCTTCTCGCCGTGTCCCCATTTCCATACGATATAGCCATAGACTGCTGCCAAAGTATAATAGGTAGCCATTCCTGCATCACCATAGAGTCCGTGCTGCCAATAGAGCCAGATATCGAGGGCGGGCATCACGATGCCTACTATCCAAAGAAAAATACTGGCCCGATACTCCAGCCAGATATATATCAAACCGAGTATCGTGGTCAGTATGTCAAGCCCATGTAGGGCAATATAGTCGTACATGATTAGAATTTCAATGTCAGATGGGTCATGAAGGTTGTGCCTGCCATAGGAATATAGCTGATGGCACTCAGACGATGATCCTTGGTATAGCCGGCACTCTCGCTAACAGCATTGTACCATACGAAACCAGAAGGAGCATAGCAACGACCGAAGATATTGTTGATATCGAAACCGATGGTCACATACTTGATACCACATGCCTTGGTAACCTTTGAACCATAGTTGATGCTGAGGTCGCTCTGTGAATAGCAAGGCAGTGAACGGTCTTTGCTCTCGGAGTTGTCGAGATACTGACTGCTGACGAAATTGGTATGCCATGTGGCAGAGAATCCTGCATAGTGGAGGTCGATGAAGCCGTTGAGGATGGCAGAAGGTGAGAATGACAAGGTTGAATTGTCGTAGTGGATCTTCAATGGATCACCGTCCCAGTTATCTACATACTCGTCGAAATCCTTGATCTTGTTCTTGCTCAGACTGGCATTTCCTTCCAACGACATCCATGACAAGGGTGCCCATCCTGCTGTGAGCTCTACGCCCATACGATAGGAGTCTTTCACATTGGTGGTGAGTGCCTCACCGATGTCGCTCAGCTGACCGGTCTGTACCAACTGGTTGTCATAACCCATATAGTAGAAATTGGCACCGGCATGCCAGTTGCTGCCCTGATACTGATAGCCAAACTCTACGTCGAGCAACTTCTCTTGCTCTGGGAATGGATAGTTGTAGTTGTCGGTATAGTTGTTGCGCTCAGGTTCGCGATTGCTGTAAGCTACAGAAGCATAAGCCTTATGACCATTGTTGGTATAGCTGATACCTGCCTTCGGATTGAAGAAATTGTATTTCTCGTTGATGTCCAATACTTGGTTCTTATAGGTACCGTCAGCCTGCTCCACAAATTTATCGTTGACACCATCGGTCTTGTATTCTACACGACGGAACTGCAAATCGGCAAATACATTCCAGTTGTCGGCAAAACGATAGTTGGCCTTAACAAAGGCGCTATAGTCATACTTATGGGCATCAGAATCATAGTATTTATACTGACCATTGCTGCCTAAGAACTGGTTTTCTGCTGCCTGATTGGCAATATAGGTGAGATAGCCCCAGTGGTTGCCACGGAACTGCTGAAGGTTCAATCCGCCAATAACATCCCAGTGTTCATCCTTGTAGTTGGTGTTATAAACGATGCCATAGGTGTGCTGGGTCAGCCCCTTCTTGCGCACAAAGTCGGAACGCTTTACGAAATTGCCGTCTGCATCATAGAAGGTGAGACCAAACTTAGCAAATTTCGACTGGCTCTTGAACTCGTTGTAGTAGCCATAACCATAGGTGTAGTGTACGGCAAAGTTGTGACTCCAATGGTCGTTGGGAGTCCAAACAGCAGAAAGGATATTGTGGTTCTGATAGAAATTGTCGGTGGTCTTGTTCCAAAGACTACCATCACGCATGGTGTAAGGCACGATGGTATAGTCGCCCTTGCCGTTGCGCACCAATCCTGCTGTCAGGATATTGAACTTCCCGAGACCAGCAGCATCCATATCCTTATAGGTATAGATACCATCGCTCATCAACGTGAAGTTGGTGTCATAGTCGCTGGCGAGCACACCATTCCATGCCTGGCCGGTCTTTTCAAAGTTGCCGATATTCTTGTAGCTCACCTTGAAATTGTCAGCAAGCCATGTCAGTCCACCATAGTAAGAACCTGATCGTCCTGATGTTCCATCGATATAGCCATCGGTAGCGGTCTCATGATAGGCACCGTCGAAGATCAGGTGTTTGCCCAACAAACCTGTTGAGAAGCTGACACCTGTATTATAGGTGTTGAAGCTACCAAACGAACCTGTCACCTCTGCGGTAGGGATAAGCGATGGGAAAGCAGTAGCCATAGAGATGCTACCACCAAAGGCTCCATCACCATTGGTAGATGAACCAACACCACGCTGAATCTGCACACTACCCAAAAGAGCGGCATAGCTGTTCATATTGGCCCAGAACACGGTCTGATCCTCAGGAGAGTTAAGGGCTACACCATCGAGGGTGACATTGATGCGGCTACCTGCAGCACCACGAATACGCATATAGCTGGTACCAGTGCCCAATCCATTCTCACCCCATGCAAGGATGCCGGGTGTGCGCGAAAGGAGGAATGGGAGTTCCTTTCCTGTACGAGAAAATTGCTGGAGTTCTGATTTCTTAATGTTGGCTACGGCATAAGGAGCTTCCTTGGCTGCACGTACACCTTTTACTACTACCTCATTCAGCTGGTGCACCTTGACGGTGTCGATTGTGGCTTGTGCCCATACGGCTTGACTGGCAAAAACACAGCACACCACACTGAATGCAATCCTGTTTAATCTTTTCATTGAATGTTTGTTATAAACCTTAAACTATATAAAGGGGGAAAGAACGTAGTCCAAGGAAAATTCCTACGACAGCATTACCTGTACAGGTTCTATGGGTATGTTCTCAGCCTCCGTCTCTTCTACGAGTAGGTAGCACCCCTTAGTTAGCGCTCTGCTAACCGATTGCAAAATTACTATAAATAATTGAAACTGCAAAATTATTGTTATTTTTTTGAGCATGAGCACCTTGTGCGCAACAAAGAGGAACACACGACCTCCACCACTTCTTCCTGACAAAGCCTACAAGGAGAAACCGTTACCAAAGTAACTATAACGGGAGTTATCAGGATTGACCACGATTTGCTCTACTACGATTTCGGGAGCTATCATTACAAATCGGCAGATTGGGTAAACTTGAGTACACTCTTCTCACTTTTTGCGAATCTCACAAACTGTTCGGCTGCATTGACATAAAGTCCACAGAGGTCATCAATACTTGACATGAAACTGTCTTACCATTCCAATAATCGTCAAAACTACACACACCACTCCCCATCCTTATAATTATATAATAGGTGTAAGCAGTATTGCCACACCTCCCAACGTGTGGCAATACTGCCGATGCCATGAGTACGCACCTATCGGTTGCGTAGCACGCCAAACTATAAGATAGAAGCACCATTGTCCAATGCAGACAATGGTGCCAAAGGATTATAATTTCTCACCGTAGCAAAGGTCGCCACAGTCGCCAAAGCCAGGAATGATATATTTGTGTTCATTCATTCCGGCATCAATGGCGGCACACCAAACAGTGGCATCGTCGGGCAACACAGGACGAATGGTATCAATTCCCTCTTGTGTAGCTATCACACTGGCGATATGTATCTTGCGAGGCTTACCTGTTTTGTAAAGCGCTTCAATGGCAGCAGCCATCGAACCACCTGTAGCCAGCATCGGATCAACAAGTATCAAAGTCTTGCCCTTAATGCTGGGCGATGCCATATACTCGGTATGAACGCCCACTTCGGTATGCTCGCGGTTGGTGTACATGCGATAGGCAGACACAAAAGCATTCTCTGCACGGTCAAACACCTGAAGGAATCCTTCATGGAAAGGCAATCCCGCACGCAATACTGTACCTACAACAATTTCATCTTTAGGCACTTGAATATCACAAATGCCCAACGGTGTGGTAACAGATTTCAACTTGTAATCGAGCGTCTTAGATATCTCATAAGCCATCAACTCACCCACACGCTTGATGTTATTACGGAACAACAGACGGTTGCGCTGATGATTCTTGTCGCGCAATTCAGCCATATAGAGGTGCATCACGCTGTTCTCTTCATCGAAATTGATAATTTTCATAGATTGCTTCGGTTTTTGACCGCAAAGATAAGAAATGTTCGCGGAATTTTGCAAAGTCAGCGTGACAATTATTTGCGAGACCACCCATTTTTAACTACTTTAACCAAAAAATGGCCCATCTAAACGCTAAAAAAACTAAAAGCCGACCAGTAAATTCGGAATTCTTTGTAACTTTGCGCCGTAAAACGGATAATAGTAATTTCAAACTCAAATATTTTTCATTATTATGGCAAAGTTAGATTTGACACAGTATGGCATCACAGGCTCAACCGTGATCGCTCACAATCCTTCGTATGAGTTTCTCTTTGAAGAGGAGACAAAGGCAGGACTGACTGGTTTCGATAAAGGTCAGAACACTGAGCTCAACGCAGTAAACGTAAAGACTGGTATCTACACCGGACGTTCTCCTAAGGACAAGTACATCGTTGACGATGCACAGAGCCACAATAAGGTTTGGTGGACCACCGAAGAATACAAGAACGACAACCACCCCATGAGCGAGGAGGTTTGGGCAAAAGTTAAGGATATCGCTATCAAGGAGCTCTGCAACAAGCAGCTCTACGTAGTTGATGCTTTCTGCGGTGCCAACGAGGCAACACGTCTGGCTGTACGCTTCATCGTTGAAGTAGCATGGCAGGCACACTTTGTTACCAACATGTTCATCCAGCCTACCAAAGAGGAACTGGAGAACTTCGAACCTAACTTCGTTATCTACAATGCCTCTAAGGCTAAGGTTGAGAACTTCAAAGAGCTCGGCCTCAACTCAGAAACTTGCGTAGCCTTCAACACCACTTCACGCGAACAGTGCATCATCAACACATGGTACGGCGGTGAGATGAAGAAGGGTATGTTCTCTATGCAGAACTACTTCCTGCCTCTCCAGGGCATTGCTTCTATGCACTGCTCAGCCAATACCGATATGGAAGGTAAGAACACCGCAATCTTCTTCGGTCTCTCTGGTACAGGTAAGACCACTCTTTCTACCGATCCTAAGCGTCTGCTTATCGGTGACGACGAGCACGGATGGGACGACGAAGGCGTATTCAACCTCGAAGGTGGTTGCTATGCAAAGGTTATCAACCTCGACAAAGAAAGCGAACCCGATATCTACGGTGCTATCAAGCGCAACGCTCTGCTCGAGAACGTAACAGTTGCTGCCGACGGCAAGATCGACTTCGCAGACAAGAGCGTAACTGAGAACACCCGCGTATCATATCCTATCGAGCACATCGAGAAGATCGTGAAGAAGGTGAACGGTCGTAGCGCAGGTCCTGCTGCCAAGAACGTTATCTTCCTGTCAGCCGACGCATTCGGCGTACTGCCTCCAGTATCTATCCTGTCTCCTGAGCAGACCAAGTACTACTTCCTCAGCGGATTCACCGCTAAGTTGGCTGGTACAGAGCGCGGTATCACCGAGCCTACTCCAACCTTCTCTGCTTGCTTCGGTCAGGCATTCCTCGAGTTGCATCCTACCAAGTATGCTGAAGAGCTCGTGAAGAAGATGGAGAAGAGCGGTGCCAAGGCTTATCTCGTAAACACTGGTTGGAATGGTACTGGCAAGCGTATCTCTATCCGCGACACTCGTGGTATCATCGACGCTATCCTCGGTGGCGCTATCCTGAACGCTCCTACCAAGAAGATTCCTTACTTCGACTTCGAAGTTCCCACACAGCTTGAGGGTGTTGACACCAACATTCTCGACCCACGCGACACTTACGCTGACGCTGCAGAGTGGAACAAGAAGGCTGAGGATCTGGCAGCCCGCTTCATCAAGAACTTCAAGAAGTATGAGGGCAACGAGGCTGGTAAGGCTCTCGTAGCTGCTGGTCCAAAACTCTAATAGACCCGTCTATTCATTCTAAATATGGCTCGTTTCCTCCATGGAAACGGGCCTTTTTTTGTTATACACCTTCTTTCAGAAATTGACAGAAGTCAAAGAAACATAGCAAACCGACAAAATAAAGAGCTCTACACGATGGTCATCTGAAAGAAATGTAGTTACTTTGCACCCGCAATTGAGAGACAAAGGTAAAAGATTTATTTAGGAACTAATAGACAAGAATTCTAATTAATTATGTTTGATTTACACACAATGGCCATTCTGGCGACTGTGGCAATATCGGCTGTCATGTGCCTAATAACATTGACACACACGAATGTCCGTTAACAACAAGAGTGCGACTTGAGCTATTCATGTCACACTCTTTTTATGTTTAGAAATTCTAAAATATGTCACATTATCATATAATTTACTTAATAAAAGCACCAAATATGACGCTATTTGCAGAATTGTGAGTAAATTTGCATCCAAAATTGAAATATTTCAAATGAAAAAACTCGTAAATGCAGCATGCATGCTGTTGGTCATTGCTGTTTTGACATCATGTCTGAAGTCTAACGATGATGAGGCCGTATATTATAACGACGCCGCAATCACGTCGTTTACCTTGGGCACACTCAACCGCTATCTGCACACAACAACAGCAGCAGGAAAGGACTCTATCTACAAGACAAGCGTAGCAGCATCAAGCTACAAATTCAACATCGACCAGATCAATCACGTCATCTTCAACCCCGACTCACTGCCTTTGGGTATTGATGCGTCAAAGGTGGTATGCACCATAGGTACAAAGAACAATGGCATAGTAGTCATCAAAAACCTCAACAACGACTCACTGAAATTCTACACCTCATCTGACAGCATCGACTTTTCGCAACCACGCGAAGCCCGTGTCTATGCTACCGATGGTATGTCGTATCAGAAATACACCATCAAAGTGAATGTCCACCAAGAAGACGGCGATGCCTTTGGATGGAAACAAATGGCTGACAACAACCAGTTGGCAGCACTCTCTGGCATGAAGGCCATGGTATTGGGCAAGCGTATCTTCGTATTCGGCAACGATGGCGGCACTACCGTTGGCTATACCACCACCGATGGCAACGAATGGACTACACTCACTCCCAACATCAACACACCGCTGACCGCAGGAGCATACAAACAAACCGTGGCAAATGCAGATTCTATCTACATGATGAACGGCAACATGCTGTTGCGCACTGCCGACGGTAGCCAATGGGACGAGATTGGCGAGACAACAGCTATTGCCAAACTCATCGGTGCAAGCAAGAAAGAACTCTACGGCATGACTGCTGACAACAAACTCATGGTATCACGCGACGGTGGACACCAGTGGCAAGCCGATGCCATCGACGCAAGCGCATCACTCCTACCCACAGCGCCAGTCGCCACGACATGCTATCCAATGAACATGGCAGACTCTACCGACTATGTCGTTATGGCAGGCAACAGTACAGCAAACGCCAAAGCTGCCGTGGTATGGAGAAAGATTGCAGAATACAACTATCATAGCGAGCCAGGACAATGGGTATATATGGAAGCCGACGGCAACAGATACGAACTGCCACAACTCGACAACCTCACACTGGTGCCCTACGATGACAGCGTACTCGCCATCGGTACGGTGAATGGCAATTTCACCTATATCTACCAGTCGCGCGACAACGGTATCACTTGGAAAAAGAACAAGTACTACCAACTGCCAAACGATTTCGACACCAGCACCACACGCTATGCCGCCACATCAGACGGTGTGAATATCTGGCTCTTCGGCGGAGTAAACGGCGAAGTATGGCGCGGCAGACTCAACAAACTGGCGTGGTAAAAGAACGAAACTATCTTTGAGAAAGATACTGCAAACACTGGTTCTCCTCACACTGACCATACATGCCAGTGCACAGGACGCTCCCGAATATCGAGCCGAGATAGGCGGGGCAATAGGACTGGTGGCCTATGAAGGCGATTTCAACGGCAATCCGCTACGCAACCAGCAACCCATGCTGACCCTCGTAGGACGCTATCGCCTCAATCCACGCATGGCACTGGCTGCCAATATCAGTTGGGGACAACTGAAAGGATCGTCAACCCATGCCAACACCTACTACCCGGATTTGGAGCCCATGAGCTTCAAACATTCGGTGGCAGACATAGGTATGAGGTATGAATATAACTTCTGGCCCTACGGCACAGGACATGAATATCGGGGAGCGCAACGGTTTACACCTTATATATATATAGGTATCGGAGCCACCATCGCAAAACCGGAAAAGACAGAAGCAGCTGTCAACATGCCAATTGGCGCAGGTGTGAAATACAAGATAGGCGACCGTACCAATGTCGCAATGGAATGGACCATACACTTCACAACCAGCGATAAAATCGACGGTGTGGCAGATCCATACGGCATCAAGAGCAGTGGACTCTTCAAGAATACCGATGGTTACAGCCACCTGCGGTTGTCACTGACATACGACATCTGGCGAAAATGCAAAACGTGTAACAACGATATATAAATGACTATGAACAAGCAACTGGATATGACACGCATCCCCGAGCACATTGCCATTATCATGGATGGCAACGGGCGTTGGGCACAACAGCGAGGTAAAGAGCGTAGCTATGGACACCAAGCCGGTGTAGAGGCTGTAAAACGCATCACCTCGGAGTCTGCCAAACTGGGAGTTAAGTATCTGACACTATACACATTCTCTACAGAGAACTGGAGCCGCCCTGCTGACGAGGTTGCAGCACTGATGGGACTGATACTCACATCACTCGAAGACGAACTCTTCATGAAGAACAATGTACGTTTCCGCGTCATTGGCGATGTCTCAAGAATGCCAGAGTCTGTCGTTCAGAAACTACGCGAGACCGAAGAGCATACTGCCAACAATACTACCATGACCTTGGTAGTAGCGTTGAGTTATTCGTCGAAATGGGAAATCACCAAAGCCATGCGTGATATCGCAACAGAAGTGAAACAAGGCACCCTGTCTGTTGATGCCATCGACGACACCACCATCAGCCAGCATCTGGCAACCAATTTCATGCCAGATCCCGAACTGCTGATACGCACAGGCGGAGAATTGCGCATCTCCAACTATCTGCTGTGGCAGATAGCCTATTCAGAATTGTATTTCTGTGATACATTCTGGCCCGACTTCGATGAAGCAGCGTTGCACGAAGCCATTGCCAATTACCAACAGCGCCAACGTCGTTTTGGCAAGACCGAAGCACAGGTGGAAAATGAAGAGAAATAACAACGGAAATAATTAGTAAAGTGAGAAATATATTCTATTCCAACAAATTGACAGACATGGCAAAGTGCATGATGCTGCTTTGCACCATACTCTTCCTTCCTGCCGCTGTTAAAGCACAGGATGTGATTACCAATCCCGAAATCTCCTATACAGGCACACCGCGTGTTTGTGAGATTGGCGGTATAGCTGTAAAAGGCGTAGAAGGTTACGAAGACTATGTGCTGACAGGTCTGTCAGGACTCTCCGTAGGTCAAGTCATCAGTGTACCAGGTTCTGAAATCACCGATGCCGTGAAGCGTTACTGGCGTCACGGACTGTTCTCGAAAGTGGCTATCACTGCCGACTCTATCGTAGGTTCAAAGATTTATCTCTGCATCCATCTCGGCACTCGCCCACGCGTAAGCCGCATCAACTATAATGGTGTGAAGAAGAGCGAACGCGAAGATTTGGAAAACAAGCTGGGTATTATGAAGGGAAACCAGATTACGCCCAACATGATAGACCGCGCGAAGATTCTCGCCAAGCGCTATTTTGACGATAAAGGATATAAGAACGCGGAAATCAGCATCCTTCAGCGCGACGATGTATCCAATAAGGATCAGGTGATTCTTGACGTTGATATCGACAAGAAAGACAAGATGAAGGTGCGCCACATCATCATCGAAGGCAACGAAAAACTCAAGAGAAACAAGATTACAGGTACATTCTTTAAGAACGGAGCCTTTGCCAAGATACACGAAGCCGGCAAGTTCAAAAACTTCTTCAAAGCCAAGAAGTTCACCCCTGAACGCTACGAAACCGACAAGAAAAACCTGATTGAGAAGTACAACGAACTCGGTTATCGCGATGCCACCATTTTGGAAGACTCGGTATGGAACGAAGACGAGAAGCACGTCAACGTATATATCAAGGTGGATGAAGGTCAGCAATACTACATCCGCAATATAGAATGGGTGGGTAACTCAGTACTCACCAGCGACTTCCTCAACAATGCCTTGGGCATGAAGAAGGGCGATGTCTATAATCAGAAACTGATGAACAAACGTCTGAAAGAAGATGAAGATGCCGTGGGTAACTACTATTGGAACAACGGATACATCTTCTATCAGCTCGACCCCACCGAAGTCAATATCGTGGGCGACTCTATCGACCTTGAGATGCGTATCACCGAAAACCAGCAGGCTCACATCAATGCTGTACGCATCTATGGTAACGACCGCCTCTATGAAGAAGTTGTTCGCCGTGAGTTGCGCACCAAGCCCGGTGACCTCTTCTCTAAAGATGCTGTGATGCGTTCTGCCCGTGAGATTGGTAACATGGGATACTTCAATGCTGAGACCATCAACCCAGATATCAAGCCTAACTATGAGGACGGCACCGTGGATATCAACTGGGAATTGGAACAGAAGTCTAACGACCAACTTGAATTCTCACTGGGTTGGGGACAGACTGGTGTAATCGGTCGAATCGGCATAAAGCTCAACAACTTCTCCATGCGCAACCTCTTTGGTAAGAACAAGATGCACCGTGGTATCATGCCTATCGGTGATGGCGAACAACTGTCACTGTCGTTGCAGACCAACGGACGCTACTATACCTCGCTCTCTACAGGTTACAGCACCGGATGGTTTGGTGGCAAGCGCCCGAATGCATTAAACGTCAGCGCCTTCTTCTCTAAGCAGAGCGATATTTCAAGCAGTTACCGCAACAACAGCTACTATAACAACTACCTCAACTACATGTATGGTTTTGGTTCGTACAACGACTTCGGTCACAACTACGACGCTATGCTCGACGATGATAAGTATATTGAGATGTTCGGTGTAGCATTGGGATGGGGTAAGCGTTTGCGCTGGCCCGACGACTATTTCCAATTGTCAATGCAGTTGGCATACACCCGTTATATGCTGCGCGACTGGAGTTACTTTATCATCAGCAACGGTAACTGTAACAACATCAACCTCGGTATTACGCTGTCACGTACATCTATCGACAACCAGCTTTTCCCACGTCAGGGATCAGAGTTCTCAGCATCCGTACAGCTCACTCCACCATGGTCTTTGTTCGACCACAAAGACTATTCCACCCTCGCCACCGACCGCTATTCAGCAGCATACGAGCGTGAATTGCAGGAGAAATACCGTTGGATAGAATACCACAAATGGAAGTTTAAGTCAAAGACCTATACTGCGTTGACCAGCGGTCAGAAGTGTTTCGTGCTGATGACCCGTGTCGAACTCGGTCTGTTGGGCTCCTACAATAAAGACAAGAAGTCGCCTTTCGAAACCTTCTATGTGGGTGGTGACGGTATGAGTGGCTACTCTACTGGTTATGCCGAAGAGACCATCGGTCTGCGCGGTTATGAGAACGGTTCGATATCAAACACCGCAGCCTATCTTGCAGGCACGAGTGCATACTATAATGCCTATGCCTACGACCGCTTCACCCTGGAGCTTCGCTATCCATTCATGTTGGGTAACACCACCATCTACGGTCTTGGATTCCTTGAAGGCGGTAACGCATGGGTAGATACCAAGAAGTTTAATCCCTTCGACATGAAGCGTTCTGCCGGTCTGGGTGTCCGCATCTTCCTCCCAATGGTAGGTATGATGGGTATCGACTGGGCTTATGGCTTTGACAAGGTATATAACAACGGCAGCTACCAGAAGGGCGGCAGCCAGTTCCACTTCATTCTCGGACAAGAGTTCTAACCTTATAAAACCTACAGAAAGGAGACTGTTGATATGAAGAAAGAATACAAGACAATGGGCAAAACCCTACTGATGGCACTCGCCGCCAAGGCACTATTGGTCGCAGCCATCATGATCTTCCTGCCCCAGAGTGCCAGTGCACAGAAGTTTGCATTGCTCGACATGGACTATATTCTCAAGAACATTCCAGCCTACGAGCGTGCTAACGAACAGCTGACACAGATTTCCAAGAAGTGGCAGGCAGAGGTGGAAGCCATCCAGACAGAAGCACAAAGCATGTACAAGAACTACCAGCGCGATGTCGTGTTCCTTTCAGAAGAACAGAAGAAGGAGCGCCAAGACGCTGTCATGAAGAAGGAGCGCGAGGCTGCCGAACTTAAAAAGAAGTATTTCGGACCCGACGGTGAACTCTTCAAGAAGCGCAACGCACTCATTGCTCCTATTCAGGAACTGGTATATAACGCTGTGAGCGATGTAGCAGAATCACGCGGTTATCAGTTGGTATTGGACCGTGCGAGTGATTCGGGCATCATCTACGGATCTCCCCGCATCGACATTTCCGACGATGTACTGTCGCGTTTGGGTTCCACACGCTAACTTCAAAATAAAACAGAAAGAAACAATAATAACTAAACAAACAATTAAACAATGAAAAAACTTATTTTAATGTTGTTGGTGTTTGCCCCTCTGGCAACATTCGCACAGAAGTTCGGTCACCTCAACACACAGGAAATCATCCAGGCCATGCCTGAGTTTACCAAGGCTCGCACCGAGATCGAGGCCCTCACCAAACAATACGAGGCTGATCTGAAGAGCATGCAGGATGAGCTTCAGAAGAAGGCACAGGCTTACGAAAAGGAGCAGGCCAACCTTCCAGAGAACATCAAGCAGCGTCGTGAGCAGGAGCTTCAGGAGATGTATCAGAAGATCCAGCAGAGCTATCAGGACAACCGTCAGGCCCTCGACAAGGCACAGGGTGAGAAGCTTCAGGCTATCAACGTGAAGGTTCTCGACGCCATCAAGGCTGTCGGACAGGCTGGTGGTTATGTCTATATCATGGATGTTCAGGGTGGCGTGCCCTATATCAGCACAACCCTTTCTACTGATGTAACAGCCCAGGTAAAAGCCAAGCTTGGACTGAAATAAACAATGTGTAAGGTAAAAAAGTAAAAACGTAAAAAGATAAAAACAACAGAAACTTATGAAAAAGATGATATTTGACAGCATGGTAAAAAATGCGGTAAAATGGGTTTTACCTTTTTGCCTTTTTGCTTTTTTACCTTTAACTGTTTCTGCCCAGGATGTAGCAACAGATGGCAACACCCTGAAGTATGGCTATCTCAGTTATGATGCCGTGCTCCACAGCATGAATGAATATGCCACCGTTGAGACCAGTATGATGCAGCTCAACGAGAAGTATGCAGCCGAACAGAAACGTGCAGAAGACGAGTTCAACCGGAAGTACGAGGAGTTTCTCGATACGCAGCGCGATATGCCGCTGACTATTTTGCAGAAGCGCCAAAGCGAACTTCAAGAGTTGCTCGACCGTAACATCACCTTCAAGAAAGAGAGTCAGGCACTCTTGGAACAGGCAAAAGCCAAGGCAGAGGCACCTCTTCGCAAGCGTATTGCCGAAGCCATGGGTCGTGTTGGCATAGCGCGTGGCCTTGCCTTTATCATCAATACCGACCAACAGGCTGTGGCATGGACCCACCCCATGATGGGTGAAGACGTGACCGAGGCTGTGAAAACTGCATTGCGATAAGCGTCATTACCGATGTTGCCCAGTAATCCAGGCCCTATAGGCATCTTTGACAGCGGCTATGGCGGTCTAACCATTCTGCATGGAATCCGCCAGTTGCTTCCCCAGTACGACTTTCTCTATCTGGGCGACAATGCCCGTGCGCCTTACGGCACACGTTCGTTTGACGTGGTATATGAGTTTACCCGCCAGGCTGTCATCAGTCTTTTCGAGCGTGGTTGCCATTTGGTCATCCTCGGTTGCAACACCGCTTCAGCCAAAGCCCTGCGCACCATTCAGCAGAAAGACCTGCCGCTGATAGATCCCAACCGCCGTGTCTTGGGCATCATCCGTCCCACTGCCGAAGTGGTGGGAACACTGACCAAGACTCGCCACGTGGGTATCTTTGCCACCGAAGGAACGATTAAAAGCGAGAGCTACAACTTGGAAATCCACAAATTCTTTCCCGACATCAAGGTTTCGGGTGTGGCATGTCCCTTCTGGGTTCCTTTGGTAGAATACAACGAAGCCGATTCTCCCGGTGCCGACTATTTTGTGAAGAAGCGTGTCGATCAGTTGTTGCGCCTCGATGCCCAGATTGACACCATTATTTTAGGTTGCACCCACTACCCTTTGCTGCTGCCTAAAATCAATAAATTCATACCCCGTGGCGTGCGTATCGTATCACAGGGGGAATATGTGGCAGAGTCGCTCCGCCAGTATTTCGAGCGCCATCCCGACATGGAACAGCGTTGTACAAAAGGCGGACATGTGCATTATCTCACTACCGAGAATCCCGATCGCTTCAAAGAGTCGGCTCAACTGTTTCTCCACGAACCCGTTGAGGTGGAGAATATCTCACTGGGATAAACAGCCCAGAGGCATGATCAGACGCTGCAATCTCCTATCATGCCTCATCCCGCAAAAGTCATCCTTCCAGATGCTGATTGCCGACAAAAGGCAATACCTCACTAATCTGCCAGCTGAACAGCTATTTGCCAGACATCACACAAACGCCATGTATCAATCTCGCGTTCAATACTTTGCACCGCAATTAACATCACTTTTCTCAGCAAAGTAAATTGATTTGCTGAGGAATTCAAATTGATTTGCTGAGGAAAACAAATTGATTTGCCGAGGAAAACAAATTGATTTGCTATCCAAAGGAATATCCGTACCACATCAAGAACATAGCCACAGCATGCTGAAATCATATACGTATAAAAGGAAATTCAATGAGTTTGGTCAGTAAATTCATTGAGTTTACTCAGCAAATTCATTGAAATTGCAAAGCAAATTCATTGAATTTACAAACGGAAATAACGTTTCCAGCTGACAAGCAGTCGTTTACACGCAGTCCCAGAGACCTTCCATATCATTCACAAAGCGGTTGCCTACCCCACCCAACCATAGTTGCCACACTCTGACTTGCTGTTGTCCATGAAGGGTAGAAGCACGTTGCAATCCAGTTATCAGACAGTGATAGGATGAAAAAGTGTGCGTTTTCCTTGATGTTTTGATAGGAAAAGTGTAACTTTGCAAAAATAAAGGAATCAATAGATATATATGCAAGAAACAAGACAAAACAAAATTGCACGACTGCTTCAAAAGGAACTTAGCGTGATATTCCAACAACAGACACGCAGCATGCACGGCGTTATGGTCAGCGTCACACAAGTGCGCGTGAGTCCCGACCTCAGCATCTGCACCGCCCATTTGAGCATTTTCCCCAGTGAGCGTGGAGAGGAAATTATGGAGAACATCAACAAGACCAGCGCACAGATACGCTATGAATTGGGTACCCGTGTGCGCCATCAACTGCGCATCATCCCTGAATTAAGATTCTTCATCGACGATTCACTCGATTACATAGACCGCATCGACGAGCTGCTTAAGCAATAAGTGTCACTGTGAATTTCCCATTCTACATTGCACGGAGATACCTTTTCTCCAAGAAATCTACCAATGCCATCAATGTCATCAGCGGCATTTCGGTGGTAGGTGTTGCCGTGGCGTCTATGGCGTTAGTGGTGACGTTGAGCGTGTTCAACGGCTTCCACGACATGGTGGCATCATTTTTCACGCAGCTCGACCCACAGTTGAAAATCACTCCTGCCAAGGGCAAGACTGCCGCCAGCAACGATTCTACGCTGATGCGCATACGCCAGTTGGACGAGGTGGCTATAGCCACCGATGTGCTTGAAGACCAGGCATTGGCTGTCTATGGCGACCGCCAGCAGATGGTGACGATAAAAGGTGTGGATGACAACTACGACAAGCTGACCCATATCCGCCAGATTTTGGAAGGTGACGGCGACTATGCACTCCATGCTGCCGATATGAACTATGGCATCTTGGGACTGGGCGTAGCCTATCAGCTCGGCATCGGTTATACCTACCGCGAACCGCTGAAGATCTATGCGCCACGGCGCGAAGGTCAGATCAACATGGCTAATCTGCAAGACGGATTCGTGGAAGACGAGTTGTATTCACCGGGCGTACTCTTCAGCATCAAGCAAGGCAAGTACGACAAGCGGTATATTATCACCGCTATACAATTCACCCGCAACCTCTTTGACCGCGACGGAGAACTCACATCGTTGGAACTCCGACTGAAACCCGGTAGCAATTTCGAGCATGTGAAAGCCAAGGTACAAGAGATGGCAGGCACCCGTTTTGTGGTGCGCGACCGCTATGAGCAGCAGGAAGACACCTTCCGCATCATGAAAGTAGAGAAGCTCATGGCATATATCTTCCTCACCTTTATCCTCGTCATAGCCTGTTTCAACATCATCGGCAGCCTCTCTATGCTGATGATCGACAAGCGCAACGACGTGGTGACCCTACGCAATCTGGGTGCCAGCGACCGCCAAATCATCCGTATCTTCCTCTTCGAAGGTCGCATGATTTCCGCCATCGGTGCCGTGATAGGCATTGCTATCGGCTTGTTGCTATGCCTGTTGCAGCAGCAGTTCGGCTTGATAGGCTTAGGATCTACCGAAGGTTCGTTTGTGGTCGATGCCTATCCTGTCAGCGTCCACCCGTGGGATATCGTTGTAGTGTTCTTCACTGTCCTCGCTGTAGGCTTTATCAGCGTGTGGTATCCCGTACATTATTTTGCCAAACGGCTACTCAATTGATATGTTCCGATAAACGATAAGGATGCCACAAAGGGGCGGTCAGAACACTAAAAGACAAGGGAGAACCGTCGGAAGAAACATTTAGGGGCGTTTCCGCAACAGTTCTTGATAGAGGTCATAAACCTGACTCGCCACTGTATTACCCTCGAAACGACGTATATACTGCTGACTGCCTATGATCCGCGCATCACGTTCTGCATCGCCCACAAGCGACTTTCGGAGTGCATCTGCCATGCCCTGCACATCGCCGGGCGCCACATAACGGCAGTCTGGACCACCGGCTTCCTCCAAACACGAACCGGAACAGGCCACCACAGGCAGTCCCTGACGGATGGCTTCAATGATAGGAATACCGAAACCCTCATATACTGACGGATATACAAAAGCCTCAGCAACAGCATAGAGGGCAGGCAAATCTTCATCGGGAACACCATGCAGGATATGCAGGCAGTGGGTCAGTTGGTGCGTTTCAGCATACTTGACGATGGTATCGGTATATGGTGTATGGCGTCCCACCATCACAAGTCCCACGTCTTCGGGCAGGTAAGGCAGCGCCTTGACCGCCAACAACATGTTTTTTCGTGCTTCTATCGATCCTACATTCAGTATGATGCGCTTCGGCAGTCCGTACTTCTGACACACCCGCTGACGCTCGTCGGCTGTGACTTCGGCTGCAAAACGATGGGCTGCACTCTGATATATGAGTGAGATGCGCCGCTCATCGACGTCTCCAAGCTCCATAATATCGCGCTTTGTACATTCGCTAATGGCAATAATATGGTCGGCTTCACGGATTGTCTGACGGAATTTCCACTTGTAAATCTGCACATCAGCCCAGTGATAGAACTCTGGATGGCGCATAAAGATCAGGTCGTGGATGGTGACGACAGTAGGAATACCACGGCGACGAATACCGATGGGCAGTTCACCCGACAGACCGTGAAACAGCTGCACTCCGTCACGTTGTAGGTCAGCCACCATGCCACGGCTGCGCCATAATGCCTTTCCCACCAATGGCAACGGTCGTTTGGGCAAGCAGAGTTGCACATTGTCATGGTCCATCACCTGTTGCCGGAGGTCGTCGCGTCCTGCGTCAGGAGCATAAAGGCGCAGTTGCAATGGACGTTTCGCCAGGTCGTTGACGAGCGTCCGCCCATAGCTACCCAGTCCTGTTCCGTTTCTCACGATGCGTTTGGCATCCAATCCTATGATGAGTTTGTCGTTCATGTGCCTGTTTCTGATGTCGAATAGTTTTTATATGACTCTTCCGCCTTCTTTTTGCAAAGGTACGATTAAGTGAGCGGAATGCAAAAGGAAAACTCGTTTTTCTTTTGCATTCCCGAACGTGAGTACTTTAGAGGCAAAGCCTCAAAAGTACGATTAAGTGAGAGAAATGCAAAATAAAAGCGTGCTTTTATTTTCATTTCCGAACGTGAGTACCTAAGAGCCACTGGCTCAAAAGTACGATTAAGCGAGCGAATAACCAAAGAAAATGCACAACTTTATTTGGTTTTTCTTTGTATTCCTCTCGGTTTGCACTACCTTTGTACGAAAATAACACGCATGACAGAACTTAATATTCCAAAGGTAAGTATTATCACCGTTACATACAATGCTGGAGCTATGCTGGAAAAAACCCTCGACAGCATACAAAAACAACAATACAGCAACAAAGAAACTATCGTGGTTGACGGTAAATCTACCGACAATAGCTTAGCCATCATACAGCACTATGCTGACCAGGGAACGGTGACACAATGGAGTAGCGAACCCGATAAGGGAATCTACGATGCCATGAACAAAGGCGTGAGCAGGTGTTCGGGACAATGGGTGATATTCATGAATGCTGGCGACACCTTTGCTACAGATGATGTGCTCCATCAAGTTTTCTCCAACAAATGGGATGCAGCGGACATTGTCTATGGTGATGTGGTTAAAGACAACCATGTCAAGACTGCACCAGCGCACTACCGCCTCTACCACCGCATGCTCTTTTGCCATCAATGTGTGTTTGTCAGACGACAATGTCTTGTCGATATTCCATTCGACATACACCACAGACTGTCAGCAGACTATAAGTTTTTCATCCAACAGTATCAACAGGGGGCTCGCTTCCAGTATATCAATATACCGATAGCCATCTTCGACACCACCGGTGTGTCTAACAGTAAGCGATCGTCAGGACTGTTCGACAACATCAAAGTGGTATGCGAAACCATTCCTTTCCCACAGCGCATCAAGTTTGTTGCACGCTTGGCAGTGCCCTACATCATGTGTCGCTTGAAAGGAAAATAAAGGCTGTATTCTCTCGCCATCACTTCCCTACGACCGCGTCGCTTAGGTAGGCGGCACCTCGGAAATAAAAGAAAAACGGGCTTTTTCTTTGTATTTCGCTCGGTTTGCACTACCTTTGTACTATGGTAACTATACAATTTTGGACAATAGCCATCGGACTATTGCTGACATTTGCCGCCAGTTGTGCCATCTATTATGGATGTAACAAGGGCATGAGCCATAGCGCACGCGGGCAACAGACCCGCCGCTTTGCTGCTGCCGCCATATTGGTATGGCTTCCCATCGCCATCGTCGGAGCACAACCCAACATACCTCTTGCACTTGCTGCACTTTCTGGAGCTGTATGGGCAATAACTTATCCGCTGATATTCCACCTCACCAACCGCAAAATATCACCCGACTACGAAAACTATGGTGAGATTTCATGTGGCATATACTTCTTCGGCCTCTTTGCCGCCATCGGTCTTTTAGGGGGCGGAGTGATTGCCGCCATTGCTGAATGGATACTCCTATTGATCAGTATATCCTTGTGGGTCTATTATATGCTCTATGGAACATGTATCGATGCCAATGGCATGAAGATCGTACAGGACTCGCATCCCAACGAAATCATTGAGTTTTCACGTTCCTATCCCTTATGGAAAGTGGTGCTGCTACTGATGGCCATCGTGGCACTGCTTGCTGGATTCATCGTCGGAAACCACAACACAACAGTACCAGAAACGCCGTGGAAGATTGCACTGCTTGTTGCCGTTGCCCTCTTTTTCGCTTGGTATATCTTCAAACCCCACCGCGGCATGTTCGTCCGCTCCGGCATTGTTCGCCTCTGGTTAGATATCCGAGAGTATGCAGCCAACGACCATCGGTATGTCAGCGAAATGGAACGACGGTTGAAAGACCTTCACGTCAAACCCTTAGGAAAGGCTTTCCAACGTCCGTCAACCATCATGATGGTGATTGGAGAGTCTGCATCACGTGACTATATGAGTGCCTTTACACCCATGGAACACGACACGACGCCATGGATGCGCCGCATGGCGGAGGACAACAGGCGTACCATTCTGTTTCCAAATGCCTACAGTTGCGCCATGCACACCGTGCAGTCGCTGGAAAAAGCCCTTACCGAGTACAACCAATACAACGGACGCCAATTCTACGACTCCTGTTCTATCATCGATATTGCACACCGGTTAGGATACAGAGTACACTGGTATAGCAACCAAGGACACCTTGGTGCCAACGATACACCTATCACTTTGGTGGCAAACACCGCCGATGTAGCGAAATGGACGAAGCAGGATTTGGGAAAGGTGCAATACGATGAAAGCATGACAGCATTTCTCGAAGAACTCGATCCCAATGTCAACAACCTCCTCGTACTGCATCTGAAAGGCAGCCATTTCAATTTCCTCAACCGCTATCCGGCAGACCGTACCGTATGGGGCGAACGTGGAGTACAGGACAATATAGCAAACTTTGAAAACTCCATTCGCTATACTGACAGCGTTTTAGAGCAGTTCTATGAGTATGCCAAGACACACCTGAACCTCCAGGCCATGGTCTATTTCAGCGATCACGCCACTGTTCCCGACCGCCATCGATCGCCCAATTTCTCTGGATTCGGCGCCACGCGCATCCCGCTCTTCATTCATCTCTCCGACGAATACCTGTCTTGTCATCCCGAACGCGTAGAGGCACTCAAAGCCAATAGCAACAGATATTTCACCAACGACTTAGTCTATGAACTGATGTGCGGTATCTTTGATGTGGAATCCAACCATTTCGACGAGACGTCATCATTAGCCAGCAAACAATATAAATACACCCGTGACGACCTGCTGACCTATGAGGGGAAGGCAAGAATTGCAGACGACAAATCCTCACAGATATGAAAAAAATCCTCTATTACATCGTCTTTACCCTGTGGTACATCATTTCGCTGTTGCCACTCCGCGTACTTTATGTTCTGTCAGACGTATTGTATCTGGTGCTCTACCGTATCGTGGGCTACCGTCGTCGCACCGTCTGGACCAATATTGTCACTGCTTTTCCTGAGATGACCGCCGAGGAACACCAAGATGTGGAACGCGGCTTTTACCACTTCTTCTGCGATTATATGGTAGAAAGTATCAAACTGTTGACCATGAGCAAGGCAGAAATAAAACGCCGAATGGTGTTCAAAAGCGCTGAACGCATCAACGAGGTGGTGGAAAGCGGACAGTCGTGTGCGATCTATCTGGGTCACTATTGCAACTGGGAGTGGATTACTTCACTGCCTTTGTGGGTTACGCCCAAGGCACATTGTGGACAGATTTACCATCCATTGGAGAATAAAGACTTCGATAAACTGTTTCTTCGCATGCGCCAAAGATTCGGTGCAAAGTGTATTGCCATGAATAATACACTGCGCGAAATGGTGAGATACCGCAAAGAAGGACAACCCGTTGTGATCGGCTACATATCCGATCAGGTGCCGATGTGGCAGAATATCCACCACTGGTGCAATTTCCTTCACCACGACACACCCGTACTTACCGGCACAGAGCGTATTGCCCGCAGCATGAACCATGCGGTGTTTTATATGGAAGTGAGCCGTGTCAAGCGTGGATATTATGAAGTAGAATTCAAACTCGTGACGCGCGAACCGGACAAAATGCCTGAATATGCCATTACCGACCGTTATTTCCAACTGTTGGAAGATACTATTCGTAAGCGCCCTGAATTATGGCTTTGGAGTCACAACCGATGGAAGCGTACACGCGAAAAGTTCAACCGTTTTTATGAAACAGTGGATGGCAAGGTGATTCGACGACGCGAATAGATACCCCAAAGGCACTTCTGAATAGTTTTCAATCGCTATTCATCTTCTCCTTCTGCTCAGAGTTTCAGCCTGTTTTGCGTCATTCGTTCCATGTACTGCTGTATGATGGCTTTGAGCTCGCGCACCATTTTTTGCTCCACATCAACACGACCTTTCAGATTTCGCTGCATCAGTCTGTCATCCAACCGATAGATGGCTTTGGTCTTCTGACCGTCAAACTGCAACACATAACCATATTTGACATACTGATAGATGCCGTTGAGATAGTTCACTGCCCATGTGTCTTTGCCTGCTGTCTGCAACACATCGATGCCAAAGGCACAGTAGGGCTTGGGGTAATTCAACAGTCCCATGACTGTTGGCAGTATATCTATTTGCTGCGCCACCTTGTCTTCTATCGCCGGTGTCAAACTTCCATCGGGTGCATAGATGATGATGGGCGAACAGAAACCACCGAGGTCTGACTGAAATTCGGGATGGTTACTGAGGTTGGTATGATCGCTCGTCAACACAAAAATAGTGTTTTTAAACCATGGTTGGCGCGATGCCGTTTGGAAGAATTTGCCTATCGCCATATCCGTATAGCGAATACATTTATGGATGACGAGCTGTTCTTCGGGGAAGCGCTGCTTATATTTTTCGGGAATGACAAAGGGATGATGGCTCGATGCAGTAAACAGTGCTGTCATGAACGGTTGTTTCATTTCTCCCATCTTCGTAGCATAATACTGCATAAAAGGTTCATCCCATATAGCCCATGTACCGTCGAAATCTTCATCACCGCCGAAGCGTTTGTCCTGATTGAAGTCTTCTCTGCCGTAATAGTGTTGGAATCCGGTCTTCGTGGCAAATGCCTGAAAACCCATAGATCCGCGCTGTGCGCCATGGAAGAATGCTGTTTGGTAGCCTTCCCCTGCCAACATAGATGCCAAACCGCCCACATCGTTCATGGCTGATGGTGTGAGGAAGAATGGTTCTACAAACATTGGAATACTGGAAAGTACGCTGGGCATGCCGTCAATGCTCTTTCTGCCGTTGCAGAAACTGTATTTAAACGTGACGCTCCGACCTATCAATGAATCCACACAGGGCGTATATCCCTTGTATGTTCCCTGTTCCAAATCGCGGTTGAGCGCACCGATATACTCCCTGCCGAAGCTCTCCACGATGAGTACCACCACGTTTTTCTTCTTCATCGGACCTTCTGCAGCAGCATGCACCGGTGTATAGATAGCTGCCATGGTTGCCTCGTTATGATAATAGGTGGGCACCACAAAGACCGATTTACCTATCGAACGATAGAGTGAGAACGGCGTATTGAGCACCAGTGCTGCCTCGCTGGGCCGCTCAGCATATTGATTGGCATTGCTCACAGTGATGGGTCTCACAGCCTTTGTGAATCCTCCACGTATGCCACCGATAGCCAATGGAGTGACTACCGCCAGCGACAACACCATTGCCACAGCGTAGCGCCAGGGCGACAGCCACTTGGCTTCCATTCTTGGCGAACGGTATAAGCGCCACAATCCATAGATGACAACCACTGCCAGCACCACGAAATACCAGTGGTGGAGCAGTTCTTTCATGACGATGCCACCGAGGTTTCCTTCGTTCTGAAACTCGCTAAACACCGTTGTGGTAGTGCGTCGCATGGTAAAGGGGAAGTAGGCAGCATCGCACAGATTGGCCACCAGAGCCAAACCGTTGATGGTTACAAACAAGATGCGACACATGCGGTGATACCAGAAACGTTCCTTCAACCATAGCGGCAATAGCATGAGCACCATCCACAAGCCGTTGGTCACCAAGAGTGCAGCGGTGTCGAACACCAGTCCGCCCCTGCACAGACTGAGAAAATGGCTGAATGTCATGTTCTCAGCAAAGTGTGTCCAGTTGTCAAGCAAGTATGCCACACGCGCCAACATATAGACAGCGTATGCCAAAATCATATTGTATGCCACCGCCACCAACGGTGCTATGTATTTCAGTTGTTTCATTTTCAGTCCTTTCGTTTATCGTTTTTTCAGGTCCGCCGATGTTTTTTGCAACAGCGCCTTACCCATCCTGACGAGTCGTTCCTTATCCGTTGAGTTGCCGGCAATCACCTTTTCTGAGTTCAGATCATAGACCACATATCCCGTAGAATCCACCAGTGAGAATCCATTATTATAGGTATGATAGGCAAAGGGATAGCTATAGGAGTTGCTCAGCACATCGCGGCTGAAGCCAAAGTCAGCATGGTCGATGCCCAGCTGTGCCAACAGTGTGGCAGCCAAGTCTGTTTGGTTGCATAGCTTACTGATGCGCTTAGGAGTTTTGACTGCGCCTCCCACCCATAGCATGGGTATGTGGTTTCTCACCTGATGCGTTTCGTCAATGTCTTTATAGTTGATACCATGGTCGGGCAGCATCACCACCAAGGTGTTCTTCCACTGTGGCGATTGCTTCAACTGGGCAATGAACTGACCGATACACTGGTCGAGATAATAGAACGCATTGAGCACTTTGTCATCGAAACGATGCACAGGCACATCCCATGGCTCATGACTGCTGAGGGTGCTATACCCGATGAGATAGGGTCTCGCCATGGTATCTGTCAGTTGCCTCAACGTTTCAAACGTGATATCATCGCGTACGCCCCACTCCGCCGACTGTTGTTCTTCCTGGCTATAGTCAGCTTTCCACGTCAGTTGACTGAAACCTCCGCCCACGAGATAACTTCTCATATTCGTGAAATTGATGTCGCCACCGTATAGATAGTGGGTATTGTAACCCTGTCGGGCAAGCGTTGCTGCCATGTTGGGGAGACTTCTCGACTTAGCCGGCATCTTCATCACAGAGGTGGTAGGAAACGATGGATAGCCGCTCCAAGTGCATAGCGTTCCTCTGTCGGTGCGCCACGAATTGGCGTAACAGTTGTCGAAATAGATGCCTTCGCGCGTCAGTCGGCATAGATTCGGCATGATGTCGGTACGTCCACCGATATCAGTAAACTCGCCTCCCGCACTTTCCAGCAAGATGACGATGATGTCAGGACGCTGCGTGGTGAGTAGCGAATCAGTGTCTGTACTCGTTGTGGGAAAGAGTTGTGCAGTCAGTTTCTCACATGTTTCATCGTCCATATAGTGGTAGTCTGTCTGGTCGCTGGCAGTTCTTTCCATCGATGCCAGAAAACTAAACACCGGGTTGACCGCTGCGTGATTGAGGAATTGGTTCTGCGAGAAATACACCTGTCCGATATTGGTGGTCGATTCATCCAATCCGCCACGAATACCGATGACCATCAACGGCACCGTTGCCACCATCAGCAGCATGGCTATCCAGCGGCGGCAGGTCACTTTGAAATGCCATCTGCAACGCATCATCAGCACGGCAATCACCGTTGTCACCACTGCTATGATCACCACTCTCCACACGATATAACCTATGCTGACGCTGGCAAAAGCGTCACCTGGAGTGGAAAGAAACTGTAAACAGGAGGCATCGAGCTTGAATCCCCAGAACGGATAAAGGCTCGTATCAGCCACAAATGCCAAGGCGAGGATGAAAGCCACTACGGCATAATAGCCGTTGAGAACTTTGCGCAACACCTCCGTGCGCTTCCACCACACCGATACCGCCATCACCAAGAAGGGCACAATCGTCAGATAGAGTGCCGTAGAGAGGTCGAGCGACAGTCCGTGCTTCACCACTTGCCAGACGTCAGCCCCTTCAAACGGATGGTTGCTGCGCAGTGCGAGCATGAAACAGAGCTTCGCGGCTATAAAGATGCCTATCATCTTGATATAGTCGCCCAGCATGAGTTGGAATCTTCCTATGATACCTTTCATCGTTGTTACCCTTGTTTGTTGATCGTGTTGATGTTGTTTTCCTGTCGGATGCCACCACAGTGGCTTATCCTAAGTTCTGCATATCGTTGAGTCGTTTATAGAATCCATCCATCGCCAGGAGTGACTCGTGGGTGCCACGCTCTACGATATGTCCCTCATGGAGCACACATATCTCGTCGGCATTGCGTATGGTGCTGAGTCGGTGGGCAATGGCTATGGTGGTGCGCTGCTTCATCAGTCGCTCCAGTGCATCCTGTACCAAGCGCTCACTCTCGGTATCGAGTGCCGATGTAGCTTCGTCGAGTATGAGTATTGGAGGATTTTTCAATATCGCACGTGCAATGCTGACACGCTGACGCTGACCGCCCGACAGGCGTCCGCCGCGGTCGCCGATATTGGTATCAAACTGTTGTTCGCTCTGCATGATGAAGTCGTAGGCATTGGCTATGCGTGCGGCTTCCGCCACCTGTTCATCGGTGGCAGTCTCCACACCGAAGGCGATATTGTTGCGGAACGAGTCGTTGAAGAGTATCGCCTCTTGGTTCACATTACCGATCAACTGTCGCAAATCCTGTATGCCGAGGTCTTTCACATTGATGCCATCGATAAGCACTTCGCCCTCTTGCACATCGTAATAGCGGGGAATGAGATCGACCAGTGTCGATTTGCCGCTACCGCTCTGTCCTACCAAGGCAATGGTTTTTCCCTTTGGAATGGTGAGGTTGATATGTCGCAACACCCACTGGTCGCCATAACGGAACGACACATTGCGCAGTTCAATCTGATGTTCAAACTGCTGGATATGCTGCGGATGGTCTGACTCCTTGATGCTGTCGTCAGCCATGAGTATCTTATCCACACGTTCCATCGATGCCAATCCCTTCGGAATGTTATAGCCAGCCTTTGAAAACTCCTTCAGCGGATTGATGATGGAATAGAGGATAACCATGTAGTAGATGAATGTCGGACCCGACAGGGCATGGTAGTTGAGCACCAATACACCGCCAAACCACAACACGATGACGATCATCACAGTGCCCAGAAACTCGCTCATGGGGTGTGCCAGCTGTTGGCGAATGTTCACATGCATGATATCATTGCGGTAGCCTGTATTGATGCGGTCAAACTTCTGTCGCATCTTTTCCTCGGCACAGAATGCTTTGATGATGCGCAGACCGCCGAGGGTTTCCTCTACCACGCTCATCGTGTCGCTCCATAGCGATTGTGCCTTGATCGATTTGGCTTTGAGCTTACGGCCCACAAATCCCATGAACCATCCCATAACGGGCACGATGACGAGGGTAAACACGGTGAGTTGCCATGATATAAAGACGAGTGTGGTGAAGTATGCCACAATGAGTACGGGGTTTTTGAAAAGCATGTCAAGACTCGACATGATGCTCGATTCTATCTCTTGCACGTCGCCACTCATGCGGGCAATGATATCGCCTTTGCGTTCCTCGCTGAAGAATCCGAGGGGCAACGCCGTGATTTTCCGATAGAGCTGGTTGCGAATATCGCGCACCACCCCCGTGCGGATGGGCACGATGGTAGCCGATGAGAGGAAGTAGGCCCCCGTTTTGAGCATGGTGGTAAAAGCCAGAAACAGTCCGATGAAGAGCAGTGTGGTGGTCTGTCCATGTTCTGCCAACAGGGTGTTGACGTAGTAGTTGAGATTGTTCATCAATACTTCTTGCGCATTGCCCCAGTCCCATGCCATCCAACCGGTGGCAGCCTTACCGTCGCCGGTTTTGAATATGATTTGCAGGATAGGTATGAGTGCGGCAAACGAGAAGATGTTGAGTACTGCCGAGAGGATGTTGAACACCACCGACAACACCAGATACTTCTTATAGGGAGGCACGAAGCGCCTCAACACATTGATAAATTCTCTCATAGTATCTCGCCGAATAATGTTGCACTGGTACTTCCTGTGATACGCACGCGTACGGTTTCGCCGATGTGATGTCCTTTCTTATCCATCACCACCGCCTTGTTTTGTTCGGTGCGTCCCATGAGTTGTTCGCGCGAACGCTTACTGAACGACTCTATCAACACGTCAAACTCCTTGCCCTCGTCTTTGCGGTTTTGTGCGGCACTGACCTCTGTTTGCAGGCGAATCAGTTCGTTCAGTCGTTCTATTTTCACCTCTTCCGGCACATTGTCGGGCAGGTGTTTGGCAGCATAGGTGCCTGGGCGTTCACTGTATTTGAACATGAAGGCAGAGTCAAACTGACATTCACGCACGAGCGAGAGCGTTTCCTCATGGTCTTCGGGAGTCTCGTCGTGGTAGCCCACGAAGATGTCTGTGGTCAGTCCGCAACCGGGAATGATGCGGCGTATGGCTTCCACGCGCTCTAAATACTGCTCGCGGGTGTATTTGCGGTTCATCAGTTTCAGTATCTTGTTGCTACCGCTTTGTGCCGGGAAGTGGATGTGTTTACAGAGATTGGGCTCTTCGGCAATGGCATGTAGGATATCCTCTGTCATATCTTCCGGATTGGATGTGGTGAAGCGCACGCGCATATCGGGCACCTCCTGCGCTACGAGATGGAGCAACTGTGCGAACGATGTGCTGCCTGGCTCGCGTTTTCCCGATGGCGACAGTCCGTAGCTATTGACGTTTTGTCCCAGCAGAGTCACCTCTTTGAAGCCTCTGTCGTGCAGGTCTCTCACTTCGCGGAGTATGCTTTCCACGTCGCGTGACCGTTCGCGTCCGCGTGTATAGGGCACGATGCAATAGTGGCAGAAGTTGTTGCATCCTCTCATGATGCTGACAAATCCTCCGATATGTGCGCCATGCAGTCGTTGTGGCACGATGTCGCGATAGGTCTCTGTGGTAGATAGTTCTATGTTGATGGCTTTATGTCCGTTTTCCGCTTGTGCTATGAGGTCGGGCAGTGTGAGGTAAGCGTCTGGTCCTGCCACGAGATCGCAATGGTGGTTTTCTATCAGATCGTCCTTCACGCGTTCTGCCATACACCCTATCACGCCGATGATCAGTGGTCGTTTGCGCTTGATGGCATCGAGTGCATCGAGTCGGTGATATATTTTCTGTTCGGCGTTATCGCGTATCGAACAGGTGTTCAGAAACACTGCATCAGCCTCATCGAGGTTTTCAGTGTGTTCGTATCCGGCCATTTGCATCACGCTGGCCACTACCTCCGAATCAGCTACATTCATCTGACATCCGTAGGTTTCAATATAAAGTTTCTTCATCTTTTTCGTATTTAGGGTACAAAGTTAGTGCAAACCGAGCGGAATACAAAAGGAAAACTCGTTTTTCTTTTGTATTCCCGAGGTGCAGCCTAACTTGGAAGCGTAGCTTCAAAGTTACGATTAAGTGAGCGGAATGCAAAAGGAAATACCTTTTCTTTTGATTTTCCGAACGTAGGCAATCCCCAATAAAATTCTCCCCAAAAGCGAGGTATTCGAGCGCATTTTCAGTTGGGATTTTCGTTGAAGATTATTATTTCTGGCCATAGGCCATATCTTATCAAAGATTTCCTCCAAAGATTTCTAGCCGTAGGCTACCCCCAAAACATCCGTTTAAATTCCGTCTAAATTCCGTCTAAATTCCGATGATTGATTTCCATGTGACCTTTTATATTCCGATGATCATAAAAACCAATGCAATGCGCATGACATAAGCATTACAAAACCCATCCATACAAAACCAAATTCAATGAAATTGCGAACCAAATTCATTGAAATTGCAAACCAAATTCAATGAATTTGCAAACCAATCTCAATGAATTTGCTCAGCCATCTGCCGTTCACACCACCGCTACACGATACAGAAAGGGTGTAAACCCAGCATGCACAACAGCGCTATGCAAGGTTTACACCCATGATAGCTGACGCTCCACAGGGGCAACAGCGATGTTACCACACCTGTGCACGCTTCTTCTTAGGAAGGAAGAGGCGATTGCCCTTCTTCACACCGAAAGCCTGATACCAAGCATCGATATGGGGCAGCGCACCGTTCACGCGAGCCATATTGGGCGAGTGAACATCCTGTGTCAGGAGCATATCCATATACTGCTCACGGTTGTTGCTTGCCCAGATGCGAGCATAACCGAGGAAGAAGAGCTGATCGGCAGTGAAGTCTTTCTGGTCTGACGAAATCACATGGCCCTCCTTCTGAGCGTTGTGGTAGGCACGCAGCGCGATGTTCAAACCACCGTTGTCGCCGATGTTCTCACCAAGAGTCATCTTGCCGTTCACCTTCTTGCCGTTCACCACCTCGATGGTAGAGAAGTGATCTACGAGCACTGCGGTACGCTTATCGAAGTTAGCCTTATCGGCAGCAGTCCACCAGTTGCGCTGGTTGCCGGTCTTGTCAAACTGGCATCCCTGATCGTCGAAACCGTGACTCATCTCATGACCGATCACCACACCGATGGCACCGTAGTTGATGGCATCGTCGGCTGTAGGATCAAAGAAGGGAGCCTGAAGGATACCGGCAGGGAAACAGATCTCGTTGGTGGTAGGATTGTAGTAGGCATTGATGGTCTGTGGGGTCATCAGCCACTCGGTCTTGTCAACGGGTTTGTTCACTTTACGCTGCAGTTCGTCTATCGTGAAGAACTCAGAGATGTTGGCAAGGTTCTCGCAGAGTGAGAGCGAATCGCTGATGTCCAACTTGCTATAGTCTTTCCATTTGTCGGGATAACCTATCTTCACAATGAAGTTAGACAGTTTGTCCTGAGCCTGGGCCTTGGTCTCAGCACTCATCCATGTGGCTTCGTTGATGCGCTGACCGAGTGCCACTTGCAGATTGCGCACCAGTTCGAGCACGCGCTTCTTGCTGGATTCGGGGAAGTATTTCTCGCAGTACATCTTACCAATGGCGTTGCCCATCACTCCATTCACCAGATTGGTGGCACGCTTCCAAAGGGGATCGTCCTGCTGCTGACCGCTCAACACACTTGAGAATGCAAAGGCAGCCTTTCGGAAGTCATCGCTCATATAAGAGGCTGAACCGCTGATGATGCGCAGTTCGGCATAGCTCTTCAGATCGTCGATCGATGTCTCTGCCAATACTTTCTCCACCTCGTGAAGGGGTTCGGGCTGACCCATATCCACGCTGTCGAAGGCTGGGAATCCTGATACCCAGAATACGGTGGTCCAGTCGATACCGGGGAACTGCTCGCAGAGTTCGTCAAACGACATCTTGTGATAGTTGGCATTGATGTCGCGCAGCTGCACTCTGGAATAGCTCTTCTCGGCAATACGCTTCTCTATGGCATATACCGCATCGGCTTTCTGCTTGGCTGTTGCCTCGTCATAGCCCACGAGTGTGAACAATTTAGTATTATAGTCCATATAGGCTTTGCGCACAGCTTGCGTCTGAGCATCATCGTTCAGATAGTAGTCGCGAGTGCCCAAACCGAGTCCTCCCTGACCTATGCCCACGATATTGCGGTCGGCTTGACGCTGGTCGGCTGACACACCGATGCCATACATCATGGTCGATTCGCCACGACGATCCAGTTCGGCTGTCACGCGCTGATATTCCTTACGGTCCTTGATGGCACGGATTCTCTCCAGGTTTTTCACGATGGGTTGGAAGCCTTCCTTATTGCGGCGCACCGAATCCATCATCTGATTGTAGAGCGTTCCTATCTTCTGACCCAACGAACCTTTCTGCTGTGGTGTGGTAGAAAACTGCAAGATGAGCTCCTGAATCTGCTTCTGGTTCTGCTCGTAGAGGTCCATGAAGGCACCGTTGGTCACTTGGTCGTCGCGCAACGGATGGTTTTTCAGCCAGGCACCAGTGGCATATTCCACAAAGTTGTCACCGGGCTTCACTGCCGTGTTCATGTTCTCTTTGGCATAGCCATGCACCTTGGTTGGCTGTTGAGCAAATGCCTTTTCAGCGCCCATGTTGCCTGCCAGCATCATTACTGTGCAACAGGCACTAAGAATTGTTGTTGACTTCATATACTTTTGTTTTTATGAATTGTTAGCGTCGATATTCCGATTCTATATCGGTTGGTGGTGCAAAGGTAGTGCAAACCGAGAGAAAAACAAAAGAAAACACCTTTTCTTTTGATTTTCCGAGGTGCAGCCTACCTTAGACAGCGCAGCTGCAAAGGTACAATTAAGTTATCGAATTACCAAACCATTTGACGTGACAAATGCGTGACCACCACATTCGGTGGTCGGTCGGTGGTCGATGGGTGGTCGATAGATATACCTATCAAGCACCAGCAAACCGTTATCGCACAACATGTTACAAAGAATGGTGGTCGAGTGGTCGAAAAATACGCAACTTGCGCATGTGCGCATATACACATGTGCGTACGCGAGAAGCATACACACCCCACCTGCCATACTTAGCATGCCACCCCGATGTCTCATTGCCCAACACTACACCATCCTTGAATGCTTTTTGGAATTTCAAATTACTCTAAACCTGAATTCGGGATAAGATTATGTCATAAAGTCAATTATGCGACAAGACATGATTCATCATCCCTCCACATGGGTGAATGGCTATTTATGTTTTACCCCAGTTCGGGATAAGAAATAGTTTATAAAAAAGCTGGTAGTCTCATAAATATTTTGTACCTTTATAGGTGAAAATCAAATAGTTACAAAAATATTTAATATGACTACCGATTGCAAAGTTACAGAATTATTTTGTATTATAGACGAGTTTTGCAAACATTTTGATGCAGAAAATGCAGGAAATTTGCTGGAAGACAATAGCGGAGTGAAGCGTAGACGGCTAAA
>NZ_NPJC01000063.1:0-31939 GCF_002251405.1 Prevotella sp. P4-98
TGATACACAATTTCTACAAGACCATCATGAGCAGGCTTGACACCAAGGCTTTTGGGCTCAAGAAAACGAGTCGCATAAAGGCTTTTGTCTTCAGATTCATCTCCGTACCTGCCAAGTGGATCATGACTGCAAGGCAATACGTGCTGAATATCTACACAGAGAACCGAGCTTATGCAAGACCCTTCAAAACAGAATTCGGATAAGAATCCTTTCTTTCCGGTTTGAATCTGCGTATTACCTCAAGTCGCATCGTGGGGTAAGGGGATGGTGGCTACATATTGATGTTGTGCTGTTGCTTTTTACTGAAAGCTGCTACTAACGACTCATAAATCTACCCTTAATCGTGTATTGGATGATAGTTGCGGATTTTAGGTTCCCGTCATTTATCTCGAATGGTTATGTGGCTGTGGTGGCCACGTTAATGCTCTTATTGGTTTCGGTCTATCAACTTGGTTATAAAGATAAATCCAACAATATACATGCGTTCTATTGTCAGTAGGAATGTCTTGCAGAAGACCGGCAATGGGATGAAATACTGGAACTTATACCTCCTGGGGTTGCACAAGAGAGTTTTATAGCCAGACGATTTGCCTTACTGGCTTTGATAGAGAAGGGACGTTTGAACAAAGAGATGTTCCTCTATGGCGTGACATCTGCGGATGACTTTATCTTCAAAGACCATGACGAACCGCTCTGCCGCCATTTCAATAGCCTGTTTTTCCGTTCGATGAATATGCCTAATGAGGTTGTTAGACAGAGTTTTCAACAGCAGATACTATCAACCTTCGGTACCAGTTTTAATGTACTTCGACGATTGGCAGTAACCAATTTGGAAATAAAAAACTATCCGTTGGCAAAGAAATACCTTGATATATTGAGTCATTCGACCGTGATGAAGTCATGGGCAGAAGAACGTCGTCCGCAGTTGGAAGCCATTAAAAATGCTAAGCCCGACTATGAACAACGGTTGGATCAATTCTATTCTGCTGATCTTCTGGTAGCTATGGTAGCTATGGCAGACCGCTATCCGACAGAACGGAAATATGCAGATGTGCTGCTTTGCGCTCTATTGGCCAATAAAGACGGTAATCAGTTTTATCCAGCCTTTAAGGTTATTGCTGAACGACAATATGCGCACGGAGAACCTATTCCTGCCTATTATGAGCAGGCATTGATGTTGGTAGCGGCCTCAGAACCCGAGGTGATGCAACTCTACAAGATTAGTCAGCAGACGCAGGATGCTTTTCAGAATGTGATGAAATTGCTCAACAGTGGACAGAAATCGCAACTTCCCAACTTGCTCCCTAATTCTTTCTGGGCATATTTCTTTTAAAAGAGAATATGAAGTTTTAGATTGAATTTAACCCAAATCGGTCGTTAGAATTCGCAAGACAACTTTTTCTGATGACCGATTTGGGGTTTGTGTTTATTTTTTCATTCGTACCAGTTCTTATTGGTATTTTGAGGCTTAATGTTGAGTAATTCAAACTTTTTGTTTATCTTTGCATAAGAATTCTTTTCACCCATGCCTTGATTATTGTGAGGCAGAATAGATATGGGGGAAAATAGCGTATGGAATATCAAGAAACAGAGAATAAATAAGAAAACTACTCGTTAAAAGAACAACAAGAAATGGAATGGATTGAAAGTCTTTTTACTATACACTCAGCAGTACAGACTGTAGTGGTGCTGTCGCTCATTACCTCTTTAGGACTTGCCCTTGGTAAAATTCATATCAGAGGCATTTCGCTAGGCATGGCTTTTGTGTTTTTTATAGGTATTGTGGCAGGAAGCCTGCATTTTTCTGCTGACGAACAAATGCTGACATTTGCTGAGACATTCGGCTTGTCGCTATTTGTTTATGCCTTAGGACTGCATGTGGGTCCCAACTTTATTGGTATGATGCGTCACGAAGGTACGAAACTCAATATATGGAGTATGGGAGTAATTGCGCTTGGCACGGTCATGGCGCTATCGTTATGTCTGGTATTGCCCATTTCAGTACCTGATATGGTCGGACTCCTCTGTGGTGCTACCACCAATACTCCGGCACTTGGTGCAGCCCAACAGGCACTTTCCAATGCCCATCTGTCGCATAGTGGTGCTGCACTGGGTTGCGCTGTGACCTATCCGCTTGGTGTGGTTGGTGTGATATTTGTTATGATTCTGTTGCGAAAATTCTTTGTCAAACCGGAAGATTTGCAACCTCATAATAAAGATGATGAAGACCAGACATTTGTTGGGCAGTATGAAGTGGTGAATCCTGCCATTTCGTGTAAAACGATTGCTGAAATATCGCAGATGACACACCGTCAGTTTATTATCTCGCGCATATGGCGTGGAGACCGTGTGATAGTACCTATTGCCTCTACCGAATTACAAATAGGTGATAATGTGCTTGTGGTGACTAAACGTGATGAGGTGTCTGCCATGGATATTCTCTTTGGTAAACGCGTAGTGAAAGACTGGAATAGAGAGCAGATAGACTGGAACGCTATAGATTCATCGGTGGAGAGTCGTGTAATTGTCATGACACAAGTAAAACTCAATGGCAGAACGCTCGGTTCACTCCATATCCGACAGACTTATGGGGTTAATGTGAGTCGTGTGATGCGTGGCGATATCAAACTGCTTGCTACCGATGCTCTCCATTTGCAATATGGTGACCGAGTGACCGTGGTTGGTACTCCAGATAATCTTGACCATGCAGAAGCTTTCTTAGGTAACGCAGTACAAGTGCTCAACGAACCTAATCTCGGAGCCATCTTCTTCGGATTACTGTTGGGACTTGCCTTAGGAATGATTCCGTTTTCTATTCCAGGAATGAGTACTCCTGTGAAACTTGGAATTGCCGGTGGTCCGATTATTATGGGAATTTTGATAGGTGCCTTGGGACCTCGTGTACATTTCATTAGTTATACTACGCGGTCGGCGTCGCTCATGTTGCGCAAGTTGGGACTTTCGCTTTATCTGGCCTGTCTGGGCCTGGCTGCCGGTAAGGATTTCCTTGCAACCATCATACGTCCTGAAGGTTTACTGTGGGTAGGAGTTGGTCTATTGCTTACTATGCTTCCACTTCTTATCATAGGCATTATTGCCCTGAAGGCCAAGAAATTTGATTTCGGTACTATATGTGGTCTGCTCTGTGGTTCGATGGCAAACCCCATGGCGTTGGGTTATGCCAACGAGACCATTGAGGGCGAACATGTTGCCGTGGCCTATACTTCGGTTTATCCTCTCGGTATGTTTGTAAGAGTGATAATTGCTCAGGTGATTATCATGTTTATGGTTTAGAACGTAGGGGAAAGGTGAAGTAGAACTTTTCCCTTTTGTTGCATAAGGACAAAAAATAAGCCGCTAGACTCTCGTCTAGCGGCTTTTTCTCTCAATTCGTAGCGAATTAGTTTACGCTATCAGTTGCAACGCTATCAACTGCAGTGCTGTCAGCAACGCTGTCAACAGCAGCTACAGAATCGGTGTCAACCTCAGCAGTCTGAGCTTTGTTACCACATGATGCGAAAGAGATAGCTGCAATAGCTACGAACATAAATACCAATTTTTTCATTTTTCTTTGCTTTTTAAATCTGTAAAACAATCATTTGTTTATTAAAACGTTGCAAAGGTAGGCATTTTTTCAATACGTTGTTCTTTTTTTTAAGACTTTTTTTAGTGTTGTTTTGTAACTTTTTCGCAAAGTGTTGATATACAGGTATATACGAAATGTTAAAATTTGGATAATCTTGGCGCATTTCTTAAAAAACAGCGAAAAACCCGTTTTTTGCATTTATTTGAGCACATTGTCTTTTACCCAATTTGCCTCTAAATTGCCGTTCTATGGGCAATTGAGGTCAATCATCAACTAAGAAAGCGCCGTTTATATCGCTTTTTACTATCCCTGTAGTAGCAGTTTTGTGTAGGTTGCGTCTCTCTCTTACGTACTTTTGTTCTCCCATCGTGTTCCTATTATCGTCCGTCAGTTATGGGACTTGCTTGGGATTTACTTATGACTTACTTGGGATTGACGAGGTAAATAGGCTGTGTGCCTTATGGGAACTGAGTTCCCGAAGACATCCCGAACTCATCCCGACGGTATAAGATAGGTATAGTAATCACTTAATCGTACCTTTGACCTGTCGGTCTTAGGTACTCACGTTCGATAATCCAAAAGAAAAACTTAATTTTCTTTTTGTATTCTACTCACTTAATCGTACCTTTGACCTGTCGGTCTTAGGTACTCACGTTCGATAATCCAAAAGAAAAACTTAATTTTCTTTTTGTATTCTACTCACTTAATCGTACCTTTGCACGAGAAAACGTAATATATATAAATAAGGTATGATTGATACATCGGCATTTCAAGGAAAACGAGCCGCCTATTTTACTTTGGGTTGTAAACTGAACTTTTCTGAAACATCGACTTTTGGAAAGATGCTCCATGATATGGGAGTGACAACAGCACAGAAAGGTGAACGGGCAGACCTCTGTCTCATTAATACATGCTCTGTTACGGAGGTTGCCGACCATAAATGCCGTCAGGCAATTCATCGTTTGGTGCGCCAGAATCCTGGTGCTTTTGTTGTCGTTACGGGGTGTTATGCTCAGTTGAAACCTCAAACGGTGAGTGAAATAGAAGGGGTAAGTCTTGTGCTTGGTGCTAACGAGAAGGCGCAACTCATCCAGTTTCTCTCAGAGAAATGGGGTGAAGAGTTGGGTAGAGCCGATATTTCTGTTCCCGATGGGCAGGATGAAAAGACTAAATCCGGAGAAGGCCACTATTTTGTGCAGAAAACCAAAGATATCAAAAGTTTTGCACCCAGTTGTTCACGAGGCAATCGCACTCGCTATTTCTTGAAAGTACAGGATGGTTGCGATTATTTTTGCACCTATTGTACCATTCCATACGCACGTGGCTTCAGCCGCAATCCAACCATCGCCTCTCTGGTGGAACAAGCAGAGCAGGCAGCTGCCGAAGGCGGCAAGGAAATTGTGTTGACTGGTGTGAACATCGGAGACTTTGGAAAGACTACCGGTGAAAGCTTTGTAGATTTGGTTAAGGCATTGGATGGAGTGAAAGGAATCTCACGTTACCGTATCAGTAGTCTTGAACCCGACTTGATGAGCGATGAACTCATCGACTATTGTGCTCAGAGTCGTGCTTTCATGCCCCATTATCACATACCGCTACAGAGTGGAAGTGATATGGTATTGAAATTGATGCACCGCCATTACGACCGTCAACTCTTTGCCGATAAGATACATCGCATCAAGGAAGTAACACCTGAAGCTTTTATCGGCGTGGATGTTATGGTGGGGTGTAGAGGCGAAACACCAGAATGCTTTGAGGAAACATTTGAATTCCTGCAATCGCTTGATGTTACCCAGCTTCACGTGTTCCCTTATTCAGAGCGTCCTGGAACATCGGCACTCTCCATTCCCTATGTGGTCAGCGATCAAGATAAGCGTGAGCGTAGTAGAAGACTGTTGGAACTCTCCGATCAGAAGACCGAAAATTTCTATCGCCAGTTTATTGGCACTACAGCCGAAGTTCTGTTTGAAAAGGCACCACGAGGCAAAGCCATGCATGGATTCACCAAAAACTACGTTCGTGTGGAACTTCCTGCCGCAGAAGCACGTGAGGAATATGACAACCAGCTGATGACCGTCAGACTTGGCGACTTCAATCACGATCATAGTGCCCTACGTGTTACATTAAAATAAACAAGAACATCACAACTCAATATCACAACCCGCAAAAGATGGATAAACTGGCAATTGTTATTCTCAACTGGAACGGACAGAAAATGTTGCATCAATATCTGCCTACCGTTCTACAATACTCCAAGGATGAAGCTGTAATCTATGTGGCAGATAATGCCTCGACAGACCAATCGCTCGCTATGCTTGCCAGCGAGTTTCCATCGTGCAGAACCATTCCTCTTGATAAAAACTGGGGATTTGCTGAAGGCTACAATAAAGCGTTGAAACAGATAGACGCAGAGTATTATCTGCTACTCAACTCTGATATTGAGGTGACCCATCATTGGCTGACACCCCTTATCGAGTTTATGGATGTACATCCTGAAGTGGCAGCCTGTCAGCCTAAGCTCCTTTCCATCTATGACCGCGACCGATTTGAGTATGCTGGAGCAAGCGGAGGTTTCATCGACTGTTATGGTTATCCCTTCTGTCGCGGACGTGTGTTCGAGACGGTAGAACAGGATAACGGACAATATGATTTCCGGCAGGAAATACATTGGGCAACAGGTGCTGCTATGATGATTCGTTCTGCCGACTATTGGGCTGTGGGCGGACTTGACGGTCGTTTCTTTGCGCATAATGAGGAAATCGACCTCTGTTGGCGATTGCGTATTAGCGGACGAAAGATATATTGCTTGCCAGAGAGTTACGTCTATCATGTGGGAGGAGGAACGCTCCCTAAGGGCAATCCCATGAAGACCTTCCTCAATTTCCGCAATAATCTTACCATGCTTTATAAATGTCTGCCCGATAAACAGCTTCACAAGGTGATGCTGATACGTTGGGTGCTTGACTATGTGGCTGCATGGAAGTCGCTCCTGCTTGACCGTAATGTCAGCGAGTTCCTGGCTGTTTATCGTGCACGCCATGCCTTCCGCCGTTGGCGTAAGGATTTTGCAGAAGACCGTAAAACAATTCAGGCCGGCAGAACTTCTGCCAGCCTGACGGATACTTGTACGTTTAGTATTCTTTGGCAGTATTATGCCAAAGGGCGCAAACGTTATTCGGATTTTGTTTGACGGAGCTTTTCCGTTACCACAACGGGATTCATGAGGTCTTTCTTCCACAACTGGAGATAGTCAAACCAGTCTTTGGCAGAATGATAGCCAAAGGTCTCGTTGTCAGAACCGAACGTGATATAGTAACGCATGGCCTTATCGATACCGCCGATGACATAAGGATAGTTGTCTTTGTTGGCAGGCTGTTCGCTCACAACATGTTTCATGGGAAGGCAAATGCCCAATCCAACTGTTTCGCGCTTATGACCTACAGAATCTTTGGCAGATACCGTCCAGTCAGAACCCCAACAACCGCGTAGTCCCTCATGATCGGAATATTCCGTTGAGTTTTTTATATTGATGATACCTGTAGAAAATTGATGGTTGGCAACTGCTTGTCTGAAAAATACATCAACTTGGCAGTCTCGGCGACCAGCATAGAGCGTGTAGCGTGTGGTCATCGTTATAGGATAGGGATGGAAAGCGTTGTTGCCCGTTTTGTCTTTCCAACCATCGTCCACCACTTCTACTATCGTGCGTAAGGGCCCGTAGCTGATGATGCGTTCTGTGCGATGATCCACATTCTCCAACAGGGTAGGCTGCTGTCCGTCCCATCCGCGCATAGTGCCCAGTCCAAATGTGTTACCCACCCAGAGCACGTCGTCACCATAGCCTGCCTCCTTTTGCTGCTTGTTGGTGTAGAATTGTGTTTCCTTCAGTTCCAGTCCCTTACGGTATTTTCCATAGAGATCTACGGTCTGACGATGATCGAAATAGATGCGATAAGCCACTAACTCGTTTTCAAAGGCTGGTCCGTGGTGATGCATCTGCCAGTAAGGGTTTGTGCCGTTCTCAACGGTCAGACTGCTGATAAACAGGTTTTGCTCGTTGTTGGACTTTACTTTCTTGTTGAGCAGTATCATATCAGCATACACCAGAGGCTTGTATTTTCTTGGTTTTCCGCTGTTGAGCAGTTCTACGTTGTAGGTTGTCGTAGATTTCTTTGGCATATCTGCCATGAAACAGAGTTCATCGTAACAGCCGTCACCATTGAGGTCGTCCAGCTGAGATGCAATTTCCTGCCCGTTCATTTTAACGATGGCTTGACGGATGTCAGTACCGTATGGAGCAAGATTAATCACGATGGGTTGGGCGGTACGCTCCGTCTTCATGGTGTTTTTTACAGTAATGTCTAATTGTTTCTGTGCCATAAGTACACAGCAAGACAAGCCACAGAGGGCAATAGTTGCTATTTTACGTTTCATATACCGAAAATCTCTTATGTTTGTTTTCTGATTAGTTTTTCTTGTGCAAAATTAGCCTTTTTACCTTGTTTTTTATCTTTTTTTGCTTAAAACTTGGAATATAAAATATTTTTTAGTAAATTTGCGGTGTATTTTAACATTATATAATATTAAAAAGACGGCCTTTTTTATATCAATGCGGAAAACTTATATACTTTTGTCGGTTGTGATGCTGATATGCCTCGGTTGCGAGTGGCGCCTGAAATCGGGCGATACTGAAATGGGGCATGACCAGTCGTTGATAGACCGATATGATCGTATTGAGATGCTTTATCTGACCACTGGCGATTATTCCGCTTTGCAGCAGATGCAATCCGACTATCCTGGTCAAACTCGGATGTTGATAGAGGATGTGTTGCATATAGGCCATGTGAATGATGTTGGCATCAACCAACGTTTCCGCCATTTCTTCTGCGATTCTACGCTTCAGCGCTTGTTGGCAGATGTACAGGTGGAGTTTGCCAGTCTTGATGATGTGTCGCATGACTTGCAGAAGGCTTTCAAGCGCATGAGAAAAGAGTTTCCCGATATCGTGCTTCCTACCATCTATACTCAGATTGGTTCTTTTGACCAGAGCATAGTAGTAGATAGCAATATGGTTGGTGTCTCGCTCGATAAGTATTTAGGTGCCGACTATCCATTTTATCTGCAGCATTATTCTGACGCGCAGCGTGCGATGATGACTCGTCAGATGATAGTTCCCGATTGTGTGGCATTCTATATTTTGAGTATGTTCCCAACACCTGATGGCTTGACCAAAGCGGAAATACATCGTGAGCTGCGTGCTGGAAAAATTCAATGGGTTGCTAATCAGATTGTTGGAAGGCGTGCTTTTCGTAATCCAGAAGTTGATGCAATAGATCGCTATATGAAGTCTAATCGACACAAGTCTATTCAGCAGTTGCTCAACAGTCACGATGCTATCGTGGAATGAGCAACCACGTTTCTTTAGATGGTTGCCCTTTGTACTTTAGAATCCCATAGTTTTTATTTGTGCCCTTTTCTTTGAGAATCTTATGTAAAGAAATTGTGCTAATATTTGTCGTTTAGCTCCATTACAGTATTACAGTATTACAGTTTCTGAAAACTATTTTTTAGGCTTATATAATGGATTTTTCATGTTTTTGCTTAGCAAAAATGCTGGAAACCCATTGTTTTTGCTTTTTGAAAACTGTAATACTGTAATACTGTAATGGGTGTAAGATAATGTGGTGTAAATATATACTCAGCGTTGGGTGCTTCAAAAACGGGGCTGATACCATCATATAATGATTGCTATTAATCCCCAATTGTTCATAAGACTATTGCCAGTCATAAAACCTTATTGATATCCGAGTGCATGATAGAGCCGGCCTTGTTGGGCATGTGTCCTCGTCATATAGTTTAGAAGGCGGTCGGTAAACTCATGGTTTTTCAATCCCCATTGTGGGGCAATCTTCATCTCTTTTGGCGATTGCGACACGAAACGCTCTACCACGATGTCAGGTCTTAGTCTTTCCAAATAGGCTGTAACCAAACGGATGTATTCATCAACGTTATAGAGCGGAAAAGGATTTTGTTGGTATAGGCGTGCCAATGGTGTGCCTTTAATGATTTGCAATTGATGGATTTTTAATAAGTCGAGTGGTAGGGCAGATATCAAATCGGCTTGGCGCATGCTTTCTTTCTCATCTTCACCAGGAAGTCCCAATATGACGTGCCCACCAGTAAGTATGTCTCTGTCATGAGTTGCTTTGATTGCTTGACATGATGTCTCAAAAGTATGTCCGCGGTTGATGAGTTGCAGCGTGGTGTTGTTGGCAGACTCGATGCCGTATTCCACGATGAGAAAGGTCTGTTGGTTCAGTTGTTCCAGATAGTTGAGTGTTGTTGCGTCTATGCAGTCTGGGCGTGTGCCGATGACCAGTCCTACCACGTTTTCTACGTCAAGAGCTTCCTCGTAGCGGCGTTTCAGTGTGTCTATATCTGCATAAGTGTTGGAGTACGCTTGAAAATATGCCAGATATTTCATATCCGGATATTTATGACTGAAAAACTGTTTTCCCTCTTCCAGTTGTGTAGTGATGGATTTCTCAGGATTACAGTATGATGGATTGAAGGTACGGTTGTCGCAGAAGATACACCCTCCTGTACTGATGTGTCCATCTCGGTTGGGACAAGAGAAACCAGCATCAACGGCAATCTTCTGTACGCGAAATGGAAACTGTTGCCGTATCCATGTACTGTAGGAGTTGTAGCGCATGTTGTAGGAAGATAAGGAAAGTAAAGAATATAAAAAAAAAGAGTAAACAGTGTTTCTGTAAGCCGGGTTCTGTTCCTTGCTAAGGCAAGGCGTCTGCCATTTATCTACTACGCAGGTCACCCTACGTCTCTAGCATTCTACCCTCCATCGTTGTTACTCGGGCGGACAACCCTCAGACGATGGTTTACGTGAACTTGCAGCTCCCAGATGGAACAGCCCGACGATCACCCGTCGGCTGGTGGTCTCTTACACCACCTTCTCACCCTTACCCTTGCGGGCGGTCATTCTCTTCTTCCATATCCAGCTGTCGCCAACTGCTTCTGTTTTCGGAAGTGGGACGTCCTATGCTGCCCGGACTTTCCTCTCGCACCATTGCTGATGCCAGCGGCAGACCGAAACACTGTTTACTATCTTTTCTGCGTTTATTTCTTTGGTTCTTCTTCTATGTCAAGATTGACTGTAGAGAATTTGAAGTCGTTGGTATTGAGATACTTCATATCGTATTTGCGTTTCGACTTCGACGTGTATTGTTTTCTCATTTTGAGATATTTCTTCTCTGCATCTTCTCTTTTGAGTGCAAATATTACCAAGCAAACCCTATTGGGGTGTTGTTGTGCTGTGAGGTATTCGTTGAGTTGGCGTGAGTAGTGTTCTCTGCCCAACAGAAATTTTGTTTTGCTTTCTATCCAGACGTTGGTGATTTCCTGCACATCGGTCATGTAGATGGTGGAATCTTGGAAAGAAGCTGAAAATCCAAAGATATAGACTTTCGGAGTCTTTATGTTTTTGGCGTTGACTACCATTGGCATGGTTAGCGCCATGAGAAGCAATAATATTGCTTTTGTCATTGTTTTCATTGTCCTAAATATGATTTTAACATCGTGTTGTTCGTATTATTACGTAGCCTCCTAATGGCTTTCTCCTTAATCTGTCTGACACGTTCGCGGGACAGACCGTATTTTTCACCCACCTCTTCCATGGTCATCTCTGGTGAGTTGATACCGTAGAGGGCTTCTATTACAGAGCGCTCTTTGTTGGAGAGTGTTTTCAGCGCATTCTCTATTTCTGCTCGCAGCGATTCTCTTACGAGTTCTCGGTCAGCCATCGGTGAGTTGGTATCTTCCATCACGTCGATGAGGCTACTGTCTTCACCATCGGCAAATGGAGCATCCATCGATACATGGCATGTGTGAGCATTGAGCGCTTCGTCAATTTTATCCTGCGGCAAATCAACAAGCTGCATCAGTTCTTCCGACGATGGTTTCCGCTCGTGTTCTTGTTCAAACTTATTAGCCTCATGGGTCACTCTGCTCAACGCACTTTGTTGATTGAGTGGCATTCTGACCAATCGGCTCTGTTCTGCAATGGCTTGCAGGATACTTTGTCTGATCCACCAAACGGCATAAGATATAAACTTAAAGCCTCGTGTCTCGTCAAATTTTTCAGCAGCCTTGATGAGTCCTATATTGCCCTCGTCGATGAGGTCGGGCAATGATAGTCCTCTGTTCTGATATTGCTTGGCTACTGAAACAACGAAACGTAAATTGGCCCTTGTCAGTTTCTCCAAAGCGCGCTTGTCGCCTTTCTGAATACGCTGTGCCAATTCCACTTCCTCATCTACTGTTAGCAGTTCTTCTTTACCGATTTCCTGCAAGTACTTCTCGAGAGATTCGCTCTCTCGGTTGGTGATGGATGTGTTGATCTTCAGCTGTCTCATAGGTTTTTTTGGTTTGGTGTATTTTGCAAAGGTATAGTATTTTTTTCGAAAGACCAAAACAAAAAACCTCTTTTTATAATATTTTTGTATCCTTGCTCCCTGATTTGTTCTTGGATCATGGGGGGCAAGGATACTGGTTCGTCTATGGACAAAGGATGTTTGTCTATGAAGAATAGATGTGGTAAATATCATTTAGTACCGCACAGACGCTGTAGTTCTATGACGGTTTGGTTGTATTCATTGATGGCTTCTGCGCGTTTCTGATAGACATCGATTTCATCTTTCAGTATGCCTACATATTCTACATATCCGATTTCGCCTTGTTCGTATTCAGCTGTGGCAAGTCTCACCATCTCATCGTTCCACTGACAACCGTTTTCGGCGTAGTATTCCACTCGTTGCCGTGCAGCATTGCAACGGCTCAATAGTGCGTTGTATTGAGATTCACGTTGTTGTGCTTCCTGTTGAATCTGTATTTGCAATTGTTCGCGCTCAGCTTTAGCAGCCTTGACGCGTGCTTTGGTAGCGCCATAAAACAAGGGAATGCCTACACCAACCTCAAAGCCCATGAAGTTTCCACCGTCATATCTGCTACGATCTTCGTTGTAGGGATTCCATGAAGAGATAACCATCTGATTGCGTAGTGAGAGTGAGAGGGATGGGGCATAACCGCTTTTTTCTACCTTCACCTGGCGTTCAGCAGCTTGCAGTTTGTCGTTGGAGAACCGTCCTTCTGGAGTTTGTTGATAGTTATAGGCCGGTAGGACGAATTCTATGGGAGTTAACAGTTCGTCTGCGGCAGTGATGGGTTCATCGGTGCCAATCACCTGCATCAGTTGCAATCGAGCATTCTCAGCCTCATTTTCAGCTTTTACGATGTCGAGTTGGTTTTCGCGCTGTAAGCGTTCTGCATTGATGAGTTCACGTCTGCCTGTCTCTCCAGCCTCCATACGTTGGCGCACCACGGTACGGTAGCGTGTCATGATGCTGTCTTGTCTTCTTAGGTTACGAAGGCATTGTTCCTGATAAACCAGTTGGAAATAGGCAGAAGCCACAGCAGCCTCCACGTTTTTTTGTTCCATCTCCAGTCTGCTCCTTTCGGCTTGTGTCTCAGCTTTTAACTGTTGACGTCGGGCAATATATACTGTGGGAAAGTCGAAACTCTGCGTTACCGACAGTGCGTTGTCAGGACTACCTCCCGATGTAGGGTCTTGCGAAAGCGACAGCTCTGTCTTTTCCAAGTCCCATGCCGTGCCTTGCAATGCCTGCGCCCGTTCCACTTGTTTGTTTGCCATACGTATTGTCGGGCTCTGCTTCATCGCCATGTCAATACATGTTTGAAGTGACAGGTGGCGCATTTGTGCCATGGCAGCACCACTTATTATCGTACCCATTATTGTGAGGATGATGTGTCGCATAGTGTCTTACTCTTTAATATATATAAGATGTGTGATTTATTCTTTTTTAAAGGTGCGGTAAATCGCAGGCAATACCAGAAGTGTGAGCAGGGTGGAAGTGATGAGTCCACCGATCACTACTGTTGCCAACGGGCGTTGCACTTCTGCGCCATCGCCTGTAGAGATTGCCATAGGCAGGAAACCCATTGACGCCACAAGGGCAGTCATCAGAACAGGGCGCAAGCGAATCATACAACTCTGTGTGATGCGTTGGTTGATGTCCGCTATGCCTTCACGTTGCATTTGGTTCATCTGTCCCACCAGTACAATACCGTTGAGCACAGCCACACCGAAGAGGGCAATAAAACCAACACCTGCCGATATGGAGAAGGGCATACCTCTGAGCCATAAAGCCCATACGCCACCGATGGAAGCCAATGGGATGGCAGAGAATACAAAGAGTGAGTCGCGCAGGTTCTTCACCGTGGCATAGAGCAACAGCAGAATGATCAGTAGCGCGATAGGCACTACAATGCTCAGTCTGTTGATAGCACTCTGCATATTCTGGAATTCACCGCCATAGGTGTAATAATAGCCTTCGGGCAGGTGCACCTTTTCGTTCATCAGCGTTTCTATCTCCTCCACGGTTGACTGCATGTCGCGTCCCTTGATATTGAAACCGACGTAAATGCGGCGCTCGCCATTCTCGTGGGAAACCTGTGACGGAGCAGGCTCATTGACAATATCTGCCAATTGTTCTAAAGGCACCGTAATGCCCTCGCCAACGGGAATTGCCAACTGTCGAAGTTCTTCAACCGTGCGGTTGCGATTGTCGAGTCGTACCACCACGTCAAATTTCTTCTCGCCTTCATAGATAGCACCTGCTGTGGCGCCTGCAAATGTTGTTTCAAGTATGCGGTTCACATCATCTACGCTGACACCATAGGCAGCCATGCGGTTGTGGTTGTAGCGCACTTGTATTTGCGGGAGTCCAGAAACCTGTTCCACCTGTACGCCGCTGACACCTCTTACGTTGCGCACCAGTCCAGCAATCTTAGCAGCTTGCTGTTGCAATACGTTGAGGTCTTCGCCAAACACTTTGATGGCTACATCCTGTTTGATACCCGTCAGCAATTCATTGTTTCGCATTTGTATGGGTTGGGTCAGTTCGGCTTCAAGACCGGGAATGTTCTTTAGTGTTTCCGACATCATCGCCATGAGTTGGTCGGTAGTCTTTGCCGAAGTCCATTCGGCTTTTGGCTTCAGTGCCACCATGATGTCAGCACGTTCCACCGGCATCGGGTCTGTAGGAATCTCGGCACTGCCGATACGACTCACCACCTGTTTTACTTCAGGATATTTGGCTTTCAGGAGTTGTTCCGCTTTGCTGCAACTCTCCACCATTTGTGAGAGCGACGTGCCTTGTGCCATACTCATCTCGATGGCAAAGTCGCCTTCTTCCAGACTTGGGATGAATTCACCGCCCAAAAACTTGAAGCCTACACCGCTGACGCAGAACAGTGCAACGGCAATGGTAATGACATCTTTGCGACGTTGCAGCGTCCATTCCAATATCGGTCGATACCATTCTTGCAGTTTGGCAAGCATCCTGTCGGAAACCGTTTCTTGGGTATGTACCTTTCTGCTGAGGAATGTGCAACTTGCCATCGGCACATAGGTCAATGAAAGGATAAAGGCGCCGACTATGGCAAAGAATACTGTTAATGCCATGGGGCGGAACATTTTTCCTTCAATTCCTATGAGTGTCATCAATGGGATATAGACAATCATGATGATGATTTCGCCGAAGGCAGCACTCTGCCTGATGCGTGATGCCGAGAAATGCACCTCGTTGTCCATCTCCTGACGTGTCAGCCGTAGGGTAGGGTATTTGTCGGCACTACTGTTGATATGGGTCACCACCGCTTCGACGATGATTACCGCCGAATCGACTATCATACCAAAGTCTATGGCTCCCAAACTCATCAGGTTACCGTCAATGCCGAATGTCTTCATCATACCGAAAGCAAAGAGCATACTCAGTGGGATAACACTTGCCACAACGATGCCTGCCCGCCAGTTGCCGAGAAAGAGTATCAGCACGAAGATGACGATGAGTCCGCCTTCGATGAGGTTGCGTGCAATGGTATGTTCCACGCGGTTCACCAGATTGGTACGGTCTATGAATGGTTCGATGACCACACCTTCCGGTAGTGATTTCTGTATCTGGCTGATGCGATCCTTTACGCGTTGGCTCACTTCTTGGAAGTTTTCACCTTTCAGCATGATGGCAATACCTGCCACCGCTTCACCATTACCGTTGCGTGTTACTGCTCCGAAACGTGTTGCATGTCCCATCTGTATGGTAGCCACATTACCCACGCTCACCACGTTGCCATCAACAGTCTTGACAGCCACTTGGCGCAGATCGTCGGCAGAGGTCAGCACACCCAGTCCGCGGATGTAGTATTGGTTAGCATCCTGTTCGATATAGCTGCCACCCGTATTGGCATTGTTCTTTTGCAGTGCTTCAAAGACATCGCCCACAGTCAGTCCGTAGGCAGTCAGTCGGTTGGTTTCGATAGCCACTTCATACTGTTTGACAAATCCTCCCCATCCGCTCACCTCAGCCACACCAGGTGTACCCGACAGTTGTTTGCGTACTATCCAGTCTTGCATGGTGCGCAATTGCGTCAGCGTGTATTTGTCTTCATAGCCCTCTTTGGCTCTTATGGTATAGTGGTATATTTCGCCCAGTCCGGTGGCAATAGGTCCCATCTCGGTATCTGTATTGGCAGGCAGTTCCTTGGTCACGTCCATCAGTACTTGGCTCACCTGTGAGCGAGCCCAGTAGATGTCGGCAGCATCGTCAAACACAAGTGTGATGACCGATAGTCCGCTACGTGAGATACTGCGTCTTTCTTCCAGTCGCGGGATATTGGCTAATGCCATTTCTATCGGAGTGGTGATGTATTGTTCCACCTCTTGTGCGCCCAGTGCAGGAGCTTGGGTGATGACCTGTACTTGATTGTCAGTAATATCCGGTGTGGCATCGAAGGGAAGATGCACCAATGATACGATACCCCATACCGCTATGGCAAGGGTCAGAATGCCTATCGTCAGTTTGTGTGTGACGGAAAAATCTATCAGTTTCTGAAACATAGAGAGGTATTAGCTATATTAATGGTTGTGTTCACCGTGTTCACCGATGAGCGAAGCCAGATAGAACACGTTTTCTGTTACGATTTGCTGTCCGTCTTGTATGTGTTTACAGAGTTCCACCTCGGTATATCCAGAATCGGTCACTCCGGTCGTCACCTCATGTCGTGAGAACACACAGTCCCCGTCTTTTCCTTTTTTGTCGAGTGCAAAGATGTAGGTTTTACCCTTGGTATTGATAATGGCTTTTGAGGGCAGTGCTTTGCAACGCTTTCTGCCAGTGGCAATGCGTCCTGTGACAAACATACCGTCTATCAGTCGTGCTTTGGCGTTACCGTCCAGTTTCACATGTACGGCAACACTCTTTGTACCATCGTTGAAATAGTCGTTGATGCCATAAACCTGTCCGCTGACTTCTATGCCGGGTTGGTTGGTGAGAGCCAGCAATACGCGGTCTCCTTTATTCACTTTCTGCAGGTCTTTCTCAAAGACGTTCAGGTCGCACTCCACTTGATCATTATTGCGGATAGTCATCAGTGGTGTTTGCATATCAGCATAGCTGCCCAGTGGTGCATTGAGTTGACATACTGTTCCGCTGATGGGAGCACGCAGAGGGAATGTTGTGGTAAACTGTCCTCGTCCTACGGCATGGGTACTGATGCCCATTTGTTGCAGTTGGCGACCAATACCTATCATGGTGGCGTGCGCCACTTGATAGTTGCGTTCAGCCTGTTGGCGGTTCTTCTGCACACCAGCCCCCTGCTGTGCCAGTGTTTCTTGGCGTTGCTTTTCTATTTGTGCCATTTCACATTCTTTGTAGGCAGCATAGTATTCGCGTTGTAGTGTCACCACATCAGTATTTTCTATGGTTGCCACCACCTGACCTTTTGTCACGTGTTGTCCGTTTTTCACGAGGATGTTCTTTACCACGCCACCCATTAGTGAGGCAACATTACCCATCGACTGTGGGCGCAAAACTATCGACCCGTTGACGCGGATGGTAGCATCGAGTTCACGGTATTGCACAGAGTCAGTTTTTAAGTCTATAGTAGCAATCTGTTTAGCTGTTAGAGGTATGTTTTTGAAATCTTGTTCTTCATCGTGGTGTTCGTCTTCTGCCTGACTATGTCCTGCATGTGCATCGTGGTGATCGTCGTCACCGTGTGATAGTAGTGTAAATCCACCTACAGCCACCAGTGTTGCAGCTATCACTATTGCCAGTCGTTTGATATTGTCTTTCATATTTTTTCAGGTTTTCTTTTTTTTATTCCGTGCAAAATTAGTGAAACGTCTTAATATCGAAGTATGATATAAGTATCAACTGCTATTTTCTGCAACTGGGTTGCAAATGTGTTTCATGTTCAATCGGTAAGTTGGTAATAGTATGTGTCGTAATGTGGATAAAAAAGAGGCACGATACCTGTTTGACAGGTTGTGCCTCTAAACGAGAGAACGTATGTAAGAAACGTATGTATGTAAGGTTTTACCCTAATCAGTCGGTTGGGATTAATACTTGGCATTCTGAGGGTCGAAGTTGGTCCAACCATCGAGCCAGTTGTCGTTGGTATTGAATGCTCCAACGTAGTTGACAGAAGTAAACCAGCTGTCGAGACCCTTGAAGTTCTGTGCGCCAAACACAGCACTGCCACTCTGGGGAATGATCGCTACGCCAACGCCTTTGGTGTCAGTTAGTTTCAATGAAGTCTTGTCTGCCAGTGCCTTGTTGCCAGGCTGAGCAGCGAAGAAGGTGTGAGAGTATGACTGTTTGCTGTCAGCCTTTACCGTCTTGTTGGCGAAGTCGTATTCCTTATCCTCGTAGCTCTTGTTGGCATCCGAACCGATGATGTCAAGATTAGCCATCAGTATGTTTTGCAGATGCAGTGTTCCCTTGCTTGCTTCTTCAGGAGTATTGCCCTTTTCACCATCAACAATCAGACCGATAGGCCAGTCCATAACCAGCGAATTGACACAGTTTAGACGTGACGAACGGCGAATCTGCATGGCAGCCTGGAAACGTCCGAGACCCGAACCGTTGTTGGGAAAATAGTTGCCAGCAGTGATATAGCTCTTGTCGTTGACAAAGTCAGAAGCCGATTTTGGACCAACGAAGGTGATGTTGGAGAAGGTGGCAGTGGTGTAAGGAGAAAGCTGAGAACCATCAGAACAGTTGTCGCTTTCGAAACCGTTGCTCTGGCTCTGGTCGGCAATCTTCGGGTCGCGTACGGCAAGACCGAACTGCACCTTACCAGAGAAGCCGTTGTCGGTATCGAAGTCATCGTCCCATCCTTTGTAGGCAATGAGGTATTTGCAGTTGACCGCACCACCGAACCATTCAAACGAGTCGTCGTTGGAGAATGAAACCTGTACGTGGTCGATCTTGGTGGCAGAACCTACGCTACCCAAAGTCAGACCGTTGATTTCCTGGTCAGCCTTGAAGGGATATCCAGCAAACTCGATACGAACATAGCTCAAAACACCTGAGTTGTCGGCATCGTCATTGCCGCCGTGCTTGGTGCGTGGTCCACCTTCAATCTGCATCTCCGTTTGGTTGTTGCGCGCTTTACCGCAGAGGATGATTCCCCCCCAGTCACCGGGGCGACGCTGTCCGGCAGCCGCAGCAGAAGTAAAGACGATCGGTTCGGTTGCCGAACCCTGTGCAATGATTTTACCGCCACGCTCAGCAATAAGCGTTGCCTTGGTAGTCTTGTCACCCTTGATGACACTTCCCGGTTCGAAGGTCAGTTCTGCTCCTGCTGCGATATAGATCCATCCTTTCAGCGTGTATGTACCTTTTTTGAGTTGTTGCTTGCCAGTGAATACAAACTCCTGATCGCCGTTGCCAATGACAGTACCATTGGCATCTTCTTTGCCGTCAGCATCGAAGAGTATATGGTCGCAGGCATTGAGTCCTCCGTCTTTGGTCCATTTATAGACCGTATTCTGTCCAGGTTGTGGATTAGGGTCTGGTGTAGGATCATCGTTACTGCTGCTGCATGCGGCCATCATAGCCGTCATTGCGAGGATGCCCATGCATCCCATGAAATTCATCTTTTTCATCTTGTTACTTGTTTTTTTGATTAAACAAAACATCTGTTATTTCAGTATATTATCAATTTCGTATTAGAATTTGTAGATGGCCTGCAAACCAATGTTGCGACCGGGTTTATAGCATCGCGCCACCTCTTCGACGGTACGCTGGCTACCATCGGTGTATGTCACGTCGGCAAACTGTTTGTAGTAAACCTTTTCAGCCAAGAGGTCGCGCACCTGGAGTTTGATTTCCCAGTGCTCCCCAAAGCGCTTCGTGGCAGAGAGGTCGATCACGTTGCGAGGCATCTCATAGCTATGAGGCACACGAGCATTCTCGTCAGAGGCACTGCTTCCTTCGCTGCGTCCCACACCGATGATGCGCTTTCCGATGCGGTTGTAGAGTACCGCCACATCGAGGTTCAGTGGTTTGTTTTTGTAAAACAGTCCAGTGTTGATGAGGTATGGCGACTGTCCCTGCATGGGTCTGTTTTCCTCTTTGCTGCCAGGAGCGAAAGCCACCTTACTCTTGATGAGTGCCCCATTGAACGACAAGTTGAAGTCAGGGAGACCGATGAAGGCGAGGTTTTTGCGGATATCGAGTTCTATACCGTAGTTGTTTGCGCTCCGTGCATTCTTATAGGAATAGATGAGGTTGGTGCCACCTGCCACGGTGTAGGTCCATTCGATGGGTGAATCGAAATGCTTGTAGAAGAGTGCCAGCGAGATGAGTTCGCCTCGACTGGGGTAGATTTCATAGCGCAGGTCGATATTGTCGATGTAGCAGTTGTTCAGTTCGGTATTACCCTGCACATCGCTTGCCAGGTCGAAGTCGTAATAGACCGACGATGCCACTTCGCGAAACTCCGGTCTGTTGATGCTTCGTCCATAGGAGAGTCTGACTTGGTGAATATCGTTCATGCGATAGGTGGCATTGAGTGAGGGGAAGAGGTCGTTGGTGCGATAGTGGCGACTCTGTTCGCTCTTTTCGTTGTCGCGAGTGTTGGAGATGAGTTCCATATCGTTGTGCTCGAAGCGCAGTCCAGCATTGACAGTCACCTTGCCGAATGGCAGCATCATGTTGAGATAACCAGCCCCTAAGATGTTGTGTCCCCGATAGTTGTTGCGCATCTGCAGTTGTTCGAAGAGGTAGAGCTTATTGTCGCCCAGATTGTCGGGATTACCAAGGAGTGTTGGCACATCCATGTGTTGGAAGTCGCTGGGCAATGTGTTGTTGCCGGGATTCCATTGGTAGTAGAACTCGTGAGCTTCATACGCTCTTGTGCGGTATTCGCCATAGGTACCAGCCATGAGATCAGGTTCCCATGAACCAAGCGTGAAATGGTGTTTCTCGTTGAGTGCTACAGAGGCGATGTGTTCATCGAGTGCAGTCCATTCGCGTTTCACATCGTTGCCTGTGCTGAGAGCAAACACTCCCGTTTCAAGTGCATCGTTCACCATATAGCGCTTGCGATCAGGCAATCTTCGATTGGCATAGGCATAACCGATATTCCAGTCGAAGGTATCGTCAGTAAACGAGTGTTTTCCCGTCAGCTGTCCGTTGTACGTGGTACGGCTTCGATAGTAGTATTCCGCGCTGCGCTCCATATCCGACTGTGCGCTAACACCGTCACGCCAGGTGTATCGGCTGGTAGCCAGTTGGTTGAAGATATTTTTGAGTTGGTATTTATGCTTTCCGTTGCGTGAGAGCAGGGTAAGGTTGACCATGGCCCCCAGTCTCACATTATTGTTATACTGGTCGTCAACAGAATAGCGCAGATAGTTGGGCTTGTTGTTCACCGCATCATAAATGCCGAAGAGGTTGTTCTCCATGTTTTCGTATGTGCGGTATTCGTTGGTGTAGTTGATCGCAGCCAACAGTCCGAGGGTGCGTCCGTTCAGGTTCCAACGGTGGTTCATGCTTGCCGCCAATTTCAGATCGCCGAATGGCTTTTTGCTCTTCACCGCCCAATCGTAGTTGAACGGCATGTCCATGCTGCGCTTGCCATTGTCGAATCCGAGGAAGTCTGTGGCAGAACCCTTGTAATAGCTGAAGTCCTTCATGGCGGTAGAGGTATTCCAGTTGCCACCCAGCATCAGCGAGAAACCATTGGATGTAGGAATCTCCTTGGTATTGACGATGATGAAACCGCCAGAGTAGTCGGCAGGATATTCGGCAGAAGGAGATTTGACGATGGTGAGGTTGTCAATCTGCGAACTGGGTATGATGTCAAACGAGAACGCCCTTGAGTCAGCTTCACTACTGGGCACTGCCCCTCCGTTCACCCATACATTATTGTAGCGTTGAGAGAGTCCGCGCACCATCACAAACTTATCGTCGATGAGGCTTACACCAGGTACACGGCGGATGACCTCGCCCGCATTGGTGTCTTGTGTACGGCTGATTTCCTGAGCCGAAACATTGTTCATGACCAACGCACTCTGTTTAGCCATCTGTACCATGGCAGCATCGGTATTCTTGCGTTCCACCGCCGTAACCGTCACCTCCTTGAGCTGTTGCTCGTCGGGAGAGAGAGCCACCTTCACCACTTGTGTGTTGCCCTTTTGTGCATCCACCTGCAGTTGGCAGGTCTTGTAGCCTATATAGTTAATTAATAAGGTGTGTTTTCCTGATTTGAGTCCATCGAGTGCAAAGCAACCTTCCATATCGGTGATAGCTTTCAGGTTAGAATCCTCTACTGAGATGACCGCACCGATCAATGTTTCCTGCGTTTTTGCATCGCTAACGATACCTTTGATTTGTTGCGCCCAAGTCTGCAAACAACCAACTGCAAGACATGCTGCAACAATGATTCTCTTGTTCATTTTCATTTCTTTCTTATTACCATTATGATTTCGGCTGCAAAGTTACGTGTCTCTTATTACAGGTCTGTTACGCTGGTGTTGAAAGTGAATGACAATGGTACGACAGTCGTGTTACGGGTATGGGAAAGGCAATGGAGATAAAAAAAACACTTCCGGTGGTTGAACCAAGCGGATTCAATCACCGGAAGTGGAATGGGCGATAAGGGCTGCGCCTTATCGATTACTTATTGCCAGTAAACTGGCCAACGAACAACAGGGTGCCACTCAGCGAATCGCTGATGGTATAGACAAACGGGTGGTCGGCAATGAAGTTGACATCACGATAGTCAGTCGGACCGAGTGACGTCAGCATGACAGCAGCAGTAACGGCAGCAGCCTTGGTACCCTTCTCGCTCACTTCAATCTTAGCCTTCTGCAACATCTGTGATACATAGAACTGACCATCGGCAAACTTGCTGAAGTCGGCTTCGGCAGGATTGAAGATGCTGGGTGCTCCCAGTGTGCTGACAATGCCGTTGAGCGGGATGTTGGTCTCGGTGGTGAACTTCGGCAGTTGCAGATTGACATTGCAGATATGCATCTTGCTGGTCAGGGTAGAGAGTGTCGAAGCGTCGATAGATGCCATCATCTCGTTGATGCTCTTACCTTCGTTGGGCAGCAACACCGTCATGTGATAGACACCATTGCCGTATGGCAGCACAACGGCTTTGTAGAGTGGCATTTCTGCGTATAGGAACTTGTTACGTTGGTGCATCATCTCCACCTTTTGAATATCGCGGGTGTATCCACGGAAAATCTCTTCACTGGTTTTGCGTTCATCAAACTTCTTCTCCCACGTGCCGTTGAAATAGATGGCATTCATCAGATAAGATACTGCAGCAGGATCAGTCTGGTCGATGATGGAAGGAATCATGCCGTCAGTATGTTTGGAACACCAGTTGTTGATGTGTTTTACTGTGGCAGGATTGCTGAAATCCAGACTTTCCACCCCAGCCATGTAATGGTCTGTCACGGTGCTGACAAACTGCGGACGCAGCCGATATGCCTTGTTCACGGCAATATAGTTGGCAATGCTTACCGTGGTCTGTTGATCCAGTCGGTCGGCAGTTTGCAGGATATTCTGATAGAGCGAGTTGAGGTCGTTGATGTCGATACCCTCACAGCCGATAGCTTTAAGGATTTCCTGTTGGCTGACACCATCAGCACCGTTAGCCAACATCCCCATGAGGTATGCTACGCTCAGTGGTGACACCACTTTGCTGCTGTGGTCGCTAACCTGATTGAAGAGCTGTAGTGCAAAGACATTGTTGCGGTTGACGATGTCGCGCTGTGCATCGCTGAGTGTGAGGTATGCTTCATCCATATCTGTAGAGTTAGAGGGAGTGACAACGACAGTATTGTCTGCCGAAGGGTTGTTGGGGTTTTGGAGCTTCTTGCTACTGTTGCATGAAACGGTAAGGGCGGCAGTCAATAGTATCGCCGCGGTTGTTGTGTAGTGCTTCATTGTTGTTGTATGGTTTTTAATTTCAAATTGTTTCTTATCTGGTAAATGCCGATGATATGGATAGATTGCATGAGACAGCCACAATCTTAACAACTCTTAACCGTATAAGCCTCTCATGGCGGTTTTCCATTGCAAAGATAAGTATATTTTTTGAAAACTCCTATTCTTGTTGTCTATTTTTCATACTTCTCTTGGTTTGCACTACCGAAGAAATAATAAAGAAAACGAGTTTTCTTTTTGTATTTCTCTCACTTAATCGTACCTTTGCAACGCAAAACAGATAAAACAAAATATTGCAAATGAAAAAACAACTAAAAACTGCCTCTATCTGTGTACAGGGAGGCTATGAAGCGAAAAACGGTGAACCTATTGAGTTGCCCATCATCCAGAGTACTACCTTTAAATATGATAACTCTGAAGAAATGGCGATGCTCTTCGATTTGAAGAAAGAGGGCTATTTCTATACCCGTCTGCAAAATCCTACCAACGATGCTGTGGCCAAGAAGATTGCACAACTCGAAGGTGGAGTAGGGGCGGTACTGACCAGTAGCGGACAGGCAGCCAACTTCTATGCCGTGTTTAATATCTGTGAGGCTGGCAGCCATATCGTTACTTCCAACGAAATCTATGGTGGCACATTCAATCTCTTTGGCGTCACCCTGAAGAAACTGGGTATTGAATGTACCTTTGTCAATCCCAACGATAGCGAAGAGGAAATACAAAAGGCTTTCCGTCCCAATACCAGAGCGGTGTTTGGCGAAACCATCAGCAATCCCGGCTGTGCCGTACTCGATATCGAGAAATTCGCACGCATTGCCCATCGTAACGGTGTGCCTCTCATTGTAGATAACACCTTTGCCACTCCCATCAACTGCCGCCCCTTTGAATGGGGTGCCGACATCGTGACCCACAGTACCACGAAATACATGGATGGCACGGCATCGCAGGTGGGAGGTGTTGTCGTAGATAGCGGACAGTTTGACTGGATGGCGCATGCCGATAAGTTCCCCGGACTCTGCACTCCCGATGAGAGCTACCACGGACTCACCTATGTCAAGGCATTCGGAAAAATGGGCTATACCACCAAACTCGTTGCCCAGCTCATGCGCGACTTGGGCTCTATCCCTGCACCGATGAACTCGTTTATCCTCAACCTCGGTCTTCAGACCCTCCATCTGCGCATGGCACAGCATTGCAGCAATGCCCAGCGTGTGGCAGAATTTCTGCAGGCAGACCCTCGTGTGGCATGGGTACACTATAGCGGACTGCCAGGCGATGCCTATCATGAGTTGGCAGAGAAATATCTGCCTGGCGGATCGTGTGGCGTCATAGCCTTCGGACTGAAGGGCGACCGTGAGACCGCTATCCGCTTTATGGACTCGCTCGACATGATCAATATCGTGACCCACGTGGCTGATGCACGCACCTGTGTGCTTCACCCTGCCAGCCATACCCACCGTCAACTTTCCGACGAACAGCTTCGTGAGGCTGGTGTGGCTCCCGATCTCATTCGTCTTTCTGTTGGTATTGAAGATTGTGACGACATCCTCGACGACATCCGTCAGGCTCTCGATAAGATCTGAAAGTAGTTTTCATAAACAATAATAACAAACAGGAGGCAGACACGCATCATCGGTGTTTGCCTCCTGTTTTGTTATTCGGATGTCACGGTGATTATTCCTTCACAGCCTTCATGATGACTTCCACATGGTTGCCAGACTTGAGGATTGTGTTCTGGAGGAAGTCTGATATCTGTTTACTGTCAATCTCGTTGACCGTCTTCTTATAGTCGGTATGGGTATCTACACCGCGTGTTGCATAGTTGATCAGCACGCTAAGCCAGTGGCTGTTCTCACGGCTGTCCACATCGGCTTGCTTCAGCAGAATCTCCTTGACCTTCTGCAGGTCGGCAGCATCAGCACCTGCCACGACCTCCTTCATGCCTTGGAAGAAGCAGGGGATGGCAGCATCCGACTTCTCAGGATTCAGCTGTGCGCTACCAACGATATTGACAGCAGCCAAACCGTCTTTATCGGTGAAGACAGAGGCGGTGGCACCCGCATGATAGGCAGCGCTGAGTTCCTCACGGATAGAGCGCAGATACTTCATCTCCAACAGGCGAGCTGCCATGTCAGCCAGCACGTCAGCCTTCAGTGTGTAAGGCATCATGGCATACCATATCTCCTGAACCTGATTCTGTGGGTTGCTCATCGCCTTGGTGAATACGTTGCTCACCTTGCCTTTGGCATAGGGGATGTCCTTGTTTTGCAGGGTGCAGCCCTTTGCAGGCAGCGAAGCGATATACTGTTCGATGAGCGGCAGAAGTGTAGCCTCGTCGTAGTTGCCCACGAAATAGAAGGTGAAGTCTTTGGCATTGCCATAATACTGCTTACCTATGGCCAGCAGACGGTCGTAGTTGATGGCCTTGATATCGTCGGCAGAAGGAATGCGTGCCAGTTTGCTACCCAGATATACGGTGCTCTGTACTGAGTCTTGGAACACGAGGTTGGGGTTGTTGCTCTGGTTGGCAAGGATGGTAGCATAGGTGTTCTGCAGGTTGGCAAACGATTTCTCGTCTTTCTTCACTGCTGTCATGTCGAGGTAGATGAGTTGCATCAGCGTCTCGATATCCTTCGGAGTGCTCTTACCGCTCAATCCGTGGTAGAACGGATCCATGGTGAATTTGACACTCGCCTGCTTGCCAGCCATGGCCTTTTCCAGTTCTGCGTTGGTGAAATTGCCCAGACCGCTGGCATCCAGTGCCTGGGTCATCAGCATCACACTGCTCTGATCGGCTTTCTCAAATGCCGAATATCCCACCTTGGCTTTTGCAGAGAAGAGAATCTCGTTGTCCTTGAAGTCGGTCTTCTTCATGATGACCTTCGCACCGTTAGACAGTGTCAGTTCCTTATATCCCAACACCTTATTCTCTACGGTCTTCCTGATCTTGCCAGCCTTAGGCAGCTGGGCAATGAGTGGTTCGTTCTTCACGTGATCCACGTAGGCTTCGAGTTTCTCTGCCCTCACCCCTTTCACAATGTCAGCCAACTGCTGTTCGGTGGGGTATGCCTTACCGTCTTTCTCCTGCATCATCATCAGCGTCACGAAGTTGGTATCGCTGTTGCAGATGAGTTTCTTGGCATACATATTGATCACCTCCACGGGGATGTTGGGGATGAGCTGTTGCAGGATAGCACTCTCGTCTTCTATCGAGGGAATAGGTTCGTTGGCAATGAAGTGATCCACATACTGTGTGGTAAACTGCTCATTCTTCATTTTGTCCTTATTGGCAAGGCTTTTCTCTATCTGACTTTTGATCTCGTCCCTGGCACGCTGATATTCTGTAGCAGTGAAACCGAAGTCGTGCGCACGCTTGGCTTCACGCAATACAGCGGCATACGCCTCCTTGACTTGACCTTCCTTGGCGAGTCCTGTCAGCGTGAAGGCACCGCAGGTTCTCGACATGAGGTAATCGCCATTGTCGCCCACAGCCTGCAGATAGGGGCAGTCGGGCTCCTGGGCTTTCTCGCTGAATCGGGTGTTCAGCATGAGGGTGAGTGCATTGTCCATGTATTTCATGAGGAGATAGTCCATGTTGACCTTCATCTCATCGGGAATAGCTTTGTGCTTCATGTTGATGAGGAAGAGGTCATACTGCTGTTCCTTGTCCTTATCCACCACATAGATTGCGGTATCGTTGGGGCTTACCTGCTCTGGTATCACTTTGGCGGCATCGGCAGGCACCTTGATGTCGGCAAACAGCGTCTTGATCTGTGCTTCGATATGATCTACGTCCACATCACCCACCACGATGATGGCCTGGTTGTCTGGGCGATACCATTTGCGATAGTAGTCGCGCAGGGTTTCGGGGTTGCATCCGTCGATGACGCTCATCAGTCCGATAGGCATGCGGAAGCCGTATTTCTCGTTTTGGTAGAGGCGAGGCAGACTGCGCTCGATCATGCGCTGCTGACCCACCATGCGCATGCGGTACTCATTGTGCACCACATCGCGCTCGTCGTCTATGGCTTTCTGCGTCAGCGAGATGCCGTTGCTCCAGTCTTTCAGTATCAGCATACACGAATCCACAGCCGTTGGTCGGGTGGTGGGCACATCGGTGAAGAAATACACCGTTTTGTCAATACTGGTATAGGCATTGAGGTTGCGACCGTATTCCACGCCGATGCTCTGCAGATATTCCTGTAGGGTATTGTCTTTGAAGTGTTCTGTGCCGTTGAATGCCAGATGCTCCAAGAGGTGTGCCAGTCCGCGCTGGTCCTCGTTCTCGTTGATAGAACCGACCTTCTGTGCGATATAGAAGCTTGCCACATGCTCAGGGAAATTGTTTTTGCGGATGTAGTAGGTCAGTCCGTTGTCCAGATGACCAATCTTCACCTTGCTATCCACGGGGATAGGTGGCATTTGCTGTGCCGTCGTTGGTGTTGCACCTAGCAGTAGCATGGCCGCTGCCAATAGATTTTTTGGTTTCATATTTTACGTTTTTGTTAATAATGATTTTCTCGCGATTAGGATATTGTGTGCAAAAGTAAGTATTTTGTTATGATAAGCAAAGCTTTTGCGCTGATTTGTAGTGCCTTTTAATGTTTTTTAATTCAAGTCCCTCAGTTGCGCATGTGGGGAAGTTAGAGGGAAGTTAGAGGGAAGTAAGAGAGAAGTTAAGGGACAAATGTCCTACGTCTTACGGCAAAAGGCTATTGTCTCTTAACTTCCCGAACGACCGTAGGGAGTGATAACTTCTTTAACTTCAATCAATTCCCTCAGTTGCGAAACTTGAATAAATTAATAATGGAGAAAAAAAACGTGCCACCCTGAATCGCTTCAAGGCGGCACGCTGTATGTGCATCATCCGTAATGGATGGCGTATCGTTTTACTGGTATTACTCGTTGACCAGAGGAACGGCGAAGTACCCCTTCCTGCCAGTGGGGAACACACCCTGGATGAAGAGTACAGGATCCTTGGAGGTTGAAGTTTCCTTCACCGCATTCTGCAGGTCCTCCACCGACTTCATCGGCTGTTCGTTCACGCGCTGGATAATGAAGCCCTGGGGCACACCAGCCTCTTTCAGTCTGCCGCCGCTGATCTTAGCCACCTGCAGACCATAGCCGATGTTCAATTGCTCCTTCTGGCTGTTGGTGACGGCACGGAACGTACCGCCCAGTACATCGAGGTCGGCATTCTTCACCACCTTGGTAGTGCCCTGTTCGTTCTTCAGCGTCAGCGTAGCGGAATGGCTCTTCTTGTTGCGCAGATAGGTGACAGTCAGTTTATCGCCGGGGCGCTTCTGGGCGATGATGCCCTGCAGTTCGCCAAACTTCTTGATCTTCTGGCCGTCGATGCTCGTGATGACATCGCCCTTCTTCAGTCCTGCCGAGGCGGCAGCACCATCCTCCACCACTTCGGCCACATAGATGCCTTCCATGGTGCCAAGGTCGAGTTGGTTGCCCTTTTCCTTCTCCACGTCCACATAGGTGCTGACGTCGCTGCCCTTGATGCCTATCATGGCACGCTGCACGGTACCGTACTGTTTGATGTCGGCGACCACCTTGTTCATGATAGCGGTAGGAATGGCAAAGCCATAGCCGATGTTCTGTCCGGTCTGAGAGTATATCATCGCGTTGATGCCGACCAGTTCGCCGCGTGTATTGACGAGCGCACCGCCCGAGTTACCCTGGTTGATGGCAGCGTCGGTCTGAATCATCGACGATACGCCTTCGCCCATCTGGCGAGCCTTGGCAGAGATGATGCCCGCAGTCACTGTGTTGTTCAGTCCGAGGGGGTTGCCTATAGCCAGTACCCATTCGCCCACTTTCACATTGTCGCTATTGGCAATGGCGATGGCGGGCAGATTCTTAGCATCAATCTTGATGAGTGCTAGGTCGGTGGTCTTGTCGGCACCGACGATGCGGGCTGAATATTCCTTACTGTTCTCGTTGAGTGTAACGGTCAGTTCGTCAGCGCCATCCACCACGTGGTTGTTGGTCACGATATATCCGTCGGCAGAGATGATCACACCGCTGCCCGCAGCGGCCTGTCTCGGGGTCTGCACCTGTCGCTTGCGGCTTCCGTTGTTACCGTTCTGCCCGCGGCCGAAGAAGCCGCCGAAGGGGTCTGAGAAGAAATCCTCAAAGGGGTCGGCATATTCCACGGTCTGCACCTTAGAGTTGATCACCGATTTAATGTAAACCACCGAGGGCAGTGCCTTGTCGGCAGCGTAAGTCAAATCCACTGGTTGTCCCGGCGCAGCAGCAGGAGCTGCTTGGGTTTTGTTGCACGATGCAGTAGAAAATGCGATCACCATCAGATAGACCGCTGGCAAAATGCTTTTCACAATCTTTTTCATGTTCTTTTTATGTTTTTTTTTTGATGTTATAATTCCCGTTTTCGTCAAACTGGGTGCAAATATAGACGCAAAATATGTTAAACTGCCAAAATGGCATTGCTTTTTGGCGCATTTTAACACTTCGACCGCTCCCCTTAACGGCTGTTTGCGCTTTCCCTGCTATTGTTGAAAAAATCACAAAACATCATTTGAAAAAGTTGCAAGTTGTTTTCTTATCATCCTTCATTTTCTCGCCATGGCAGAGTTTAAACGAGCTTTATTCTGCTCATTTGGCTTAACGAAAACGTTGGTTTAATTCTGTTACCGACCACGCTTTGAAGAAGGTCAACGCTGAATCCGAGTTTGTTTGCCAGTTCGCTGATGATTTGCGATTTCTCGGTACTGGGTTTTTCTTTTTCTTTTGTCATAGCTCGTTATTTTGAGGGTTAGTGGATAAGTTACAAGTTACAAGTTACAAGTTACAAATGGTGTTGCAAGCACTGCAAACTCTGGAAACTTAGAATTTGTAAGGTATATAATTTTATTATATATTATAATATTATATATTATAATAATATAATAAAGTTTTACATCCCTATTCGTTCTTCGCTTCGTTTTCGTTTGTAACTTGTAACTTGTAACTTGTAACTTGACCGAATACCGCTGTATCCGTGAGGCTGGACCTCGGCTGCAAAGGTACGAACCTTTGCGTTAACAAAAAAAAACGTTAATTTGCATTAACACTTCTGTTAAAGTTTCTATTCCACTGCAACAAGGGTTTCAAATCGTAACCGTTTTCGGGCAACTGCCCGAATCGGCAGTAAACAGGGGCGCGCGCGAGGTATGCCGTTCGGCGGTGGCGATAACGCCAATCGTCGAAGGAGAAAACGCCAATCGCCTTCGTCGATTGACGTTCGGCGGTTTAAGGCTCTCCGAGATACTCCGCAATGGCGGCTACCATGGCAGGCGAGAGGATGCGCTGACGGCCGTCGTAACCGAGCGATCGGAGGCGGGCGAGGAGCGGACGGCAGCGATCCATCCATGCTTTCAGCGTGCGCCAGGCATGGCGAGGGGTGACGTCGGGGCAGTAGAGCTGTGCCAGACGGGTGCGGCTCATGGAGGTGTAAGGACGTAGTGTAGGCATGATGTTCAGATGATTTTATTTTTACGCAAAGTTACTGCCTTTGCCGCAATGAGGCAAAGGAAGCGAGGCGCAGCGCCCGACTTTAAGTTCTTTTAACACGGCATAAGTGGCAATAAGTGACATTAACTGACATTTCGCAAAAACATACCCGTACCTTTGCAGGCGATAATTTTCTTCTGTTTAACTAAATTCGTTTCTATTATGAGTACACTAACTACTATTCGCTACTGCTTGCAGAAGTGCATGAACACCAAGAGTACTGCCTACGCCAAGTATTACGCACAACCCGTTTCGCAGGGCACCGTGAACCTTGACGAGCTGGCAGCCCACATCTCAGACCACGAATCAGTCTATACCCGCGACGTGGTGGTCGGAGTGATGACCAAAATGGTTGATTGCATCAACGAACTGCTGGCGCAGGGCTACAAGGTGAAGCTGGGCGAACTCGGAACGTTCTACAACTCCATCCGCAACGACGGCAAGAAGGCGGTCAGCGACCCATCCAAGTTTGATGTGGCACAGA
>NZ_NPJC01000064.1:0-72110 GCF_002251405.1 Prevotella sp. P4-98
GCATAACTGGACGATGGGTACGCCAGACTTTACCTTTAATACTGTTTCTAATCTTTCTTTTAATGAATGAAAACTACTCATAATGTACCTCTAAAAGCTTTATGTCTAACTTTAGGGGTGCATTTCACAAGGTACTCCCGTTCGGAAAAACATAATAAAAACGAGTTTTTCTTTTGCTTTTCGCTCACTTAATCGTACCTTTGCAACATCGCGAAGAAGGAACAGAATTACCTTTTCCGATAATCTATAGAATAGAAACAAATTTAAAACGAAACGACAGATGAACAAGATGCTGATGATGATGGCTGCTTGCTTCTGCACCATCGGAATGATGGCACAAGGCAACCCACAGGTGAAAACAACTGATGGAACGCTTGAAGGAATGGAGCGTTCTGGTGTGAAAGTGTTTCTCGGAGTACCATTTGCTGCACCGCCAGTGGGCGATCTGCGATGGAAAGCACCACAGCCCGTTGTAGTATGGGAGGGTGTGCGTAGTGCTAAAGACTTTGGGCCTAACCCCATGCAAGAGAATATATTTGGCGACATGAACTTCGGTACGAAGGAAAACAGCGAAGACTGTCTATATCTGAATATATGGACTCCTGCTCACACCATGAAGGAGAAACTACCTGTGCTCATCTATTTCAACGGTGGAGGACTCATGGCTGGAAGCGGTAGCGAACCCAGATATGCCGGAGAGAGCATGGCGCGAAAGGGCATAATCGCTATTACTGCCAATTATCGTGAAGGCATCTTCGGTTTCTTCTCTCATCCGCAACTGTCGAAAGAAACAGCCTATAAAGGTTCGGGAAACTATGGATTCATGGATCAAGTGGCTGCCATTCAATGGGTGAAAACACATATTGCAGACTTTGGTGGCGATCCCGAACGCATCACGATAGCAGGCGAATCGGCTGGATCAATGTCGGTAAGTGCCTTGATGGCATCGCCACTGTGTCAAGGACTGATAGCACAAGCCATCGGATCAAGCGGCTCTGTCATGGGATTCAACGCTGTTGCTACACTCAAAGAGGCTGAGACAGCTGGCGTAGAAATAGCAAAAACGCTGGGTTGTAAGACTATTAAACAGTTGCGTGCCATGCCGGCAGAAGAACTCATGAAGCGTGCCAACGTGAGAAACGTACCGAAATACTGCATCGATGGCTATTTCTTCACAGAACAACCCACACAGACTTATGCCGACGGAAAGCAGTTGCACATTCCTTTGCTCATTGGTGGAAACAATCAAGAGATGTCGCCTCAAGCGATTCTGGCTGGTCAGCCAGCCTCTGTAGAGGTTTTGAAAGAAGCTGCACGTCAGAAATTTGGCGATGCCACCGACCAACTGTTCCGTCTATATGGCATCTATACTGCTAACGATGTGACAGGACAGCCGGGCACTGACTTGGCTTCTGATTTATTCCTCGACTATTCCACATGGAAGTGGGGACACATGCACCAGTTGACCAGTGGACAACCAGTTTATCGCTATCGCTACTGCCATCCGCGCCCAGCAATGGCTGTCAAGGGGAAAGTGGCAGGACTGGCTGGTGGAATATTAGATGCAAAAGATGGAGAACCAGCAGTGTCACAAGACAAAGGAGCGGTACATTCTGCCGATATTGAGTATGCCATGGGTACGTTGCCCACAAACAGAGTCTATGACTGGCAGCCCGATGACTATATGATCTCTGATGTGTTCAGCAACTATTACGCTAATTTTGTGAAGACAGGAAACCCCAACGGACTCGGTTTGGTGAATTGGCCGGCAGTCAACGGCAAAACTGTTCCACCCGTATTGCAGATTGACGTACATACTTTTGTTAAGACCGATGAGGCGATGCAACAGCGTTATTTGCTGATGGACAAGTTGTTTTGGAAATAAACCATCATGCTGCAATACCTTAAAACTGATACGCTTCGATGTCTGACGGTGTCGCTAATGGCCGTTATGACATTGTCACTCTATGCGCAACAGACCGACCCTGCCAACGAGAGTAAGGCCGACGACGATCCGTTTGGCCCTACGTTCATGCCGATGGTCAAGGTTGGAAAGGTGCTGGAAGGCGGCGACAGCATCCAGTATATGGAGATGAACAATGTCTATGTTTATCCCCCCATCTCCTTCAGTAGCAAGAAACAGCAGATGGCGTTTAATAGATTGGTGCGCAATGTGAAGCGCGTACTGCCTATTGCCAAGGAGGCGCGTACCATTATGATGGAGACTGCGGAGTTTCTGGAAACTTTGCCTGACAAGAAATCGAAGGAGGAACACATGAAACGCGTAGAGAAAAGCATCTGGAAAGAGTATCAGCCGAAGATGAAAAAACTGACGTATTCACAGGGAAAACTCCTCATCAAACTCATCTATCGCGAGAGTCATTCATCTTCCTACAATATGATTCAAGCCTTTCTCGGACCTGTGCGTGCTGGATTCTATCAGGCTTTTGCATGGGCGTTCGGCGCCAGTTTGAAGAAAGAATACGATCCGGAAGGTGTGGATAGGCTCACCGAACGAGTCGTGCTGATGGTGGAAGCTGGTCAACTCTGATGTGTTCCGTAAGTGTTTGACAGGTGTTTGATAACCTAAACTTATCATCATCGAACACCACTATAAAGTTATATCCGATAATGAATTACGTTATAGTGGTGTTCGGTGTTCGATAAAAAATGAAAAACTAAAATATATGTGTTGCCGCGTGATGCCTTCTTGGGCGTCGGCATTACTTGTTCTCAAGCAATCGCAATGGGGTTTGTTGGATGGAGCAATGGTTCATAGTCTGGCAATACAGTAAAGCCCATTGACCTACCTTGTGATTATTTGTCGTTGAAAACCACTTGTAGCAGGGTCTGGCCTACGGCTTTCAGCGTGTTCTTGTCGATATGTTGCATATCGTCACTGACGGTGTGCCACGTCGGTCCAAAGGAACTTTGTTGGCAATCGGGATAGTGGTTGATGATATCTACACAGGGGACATGGGCCACTTCATTCACTGGTATGTGGTCGTCGGTCACGTAGCCGCCTGCCTCCATAGGGAAGAAACTGCTATAGCCTGCGGCACTTGCAGCACTCCAGATGCGGTCAACGAGGCGTCCGGCATGTTGCAGTGAGAAGCCTTCGTGGTAGAAACGGGCACCCTGACCACCCACCATATCGAGCAAAATGGCATAGCGATACTTATTAGAACCGCTTGCGGCATAGTTCTTGGCCCAGTGTTGTGCGCCCAATGCCCATGAGTCGCCATCGTCTGCGGCATCGCTCCACTGTGGTACGCCCCAGTCTTCGGCATCGAAGCAGACAAAGTCGATGCTTACAGGTAGTGAGTCGTTGTGTTGAAGCAGGCGTGCCAGTTCGAGCATGACAGCCACTCCCGATGCGCCATCGTTGGCTGCCATGACGGGTTTGTGCCAGTTGGCAGAGTCGGGATCATTATCTGCCCATGGGCGACTGTCCCAGTGTGCACATATCATGATGCGTGTTTCGTCGGTGCTGCGTTTGGGCATAGAGGCGATGATGTTGGTGCTTTTGAGTATTGTGCCGTCGAATCCCTTGAGGTCTGCACACTGAAGTTCAATGCTGCAACCGTATTTCTGAAACTGTGAAGCAATCCATTTGCCGCATTTCTCATGCGCCTCGCTATTCATTGTGCGAGGTCCATAGGTACATTGTGCTGCACAGAAAGCATAGGCAGAATCAGCATGAAATTCAATATTGACAGGTTTTTCTTCAGTTGCAGGTTGTTTGTTGGTAGTACCGCAAGCCATGATGGTGGCTATTGCAGCCCATAGCATGGCGATATTGAGTATGTGGTGTTTCGTCATTTTTCTGTTTGTAGTCTGTAGTCTATATGATAATGATTTCTACGATTTGGCGCTTTGCACCTGTTTCATGATACGCAGGAAATTGCGTCCCCAAATCTTTTGGATGTCGCGTTCGGAATAGCGTTTGGCCATGAGATGTCGGGTGAAATTGATCATTTCCGATGAGCAGGAGAGTCCGCGAATGCCTCCATCGCCATCGAAATCAGAACCTAAACCGACATGGTCGATACCCATAATATTGATAGCGTGGTCGAGATGTGCCAGTGCATCAAGTACTGTAGCCTCGCCATCTTTGCAGAGGAAACCATTATAGAGCGTCACTTGCATCACACCACCCTTAGCAGCCAGCTGTCGCATCTGGTCGTCGGTGAGATTGCGAGGATGGTCGCAAAGGGCTCTACAGCTGGAGTGGCTACACACAATGGGCTGTTGGCTGATGTCGAGTGCATCGTAGAAACTGTGCTCACCAGCATGACTCATATCTACCATGATGCCCAGTTTGTTCATCTTCCTAATGACCTGTTGGCCGAAGTCGCTCACACCGCCATGGGTATTGCAACCGCGTGCTGAGTCGCAGATGTCGTTGTCACCATTATGGCAGAGTGTCATATAGACGATGCCGCGCTCTGCAAAATGGCGCAGCTTGCGTAGGTCGCCATTGATGGCCAAACCATTTTCTATGCCCAGCATGATGCTCTTCAGCCCTTTCTTCTTATTGGCATAGAGGTCGGCAGGTGTCCGTGCAATGCTGAGGTAGGACTTATTGTGGGCCACCATGGTTTCTATCTTGTCGAAGATGAGGTCTGCATATTCCGTAGGATTCTTCACATCGAAATCAACAATTGATGGGAAGTCCTCGCCGGGTTTGGGTTGTGGCAGATAAGCCACCATGATAGTGGCATCTTGATGACCTTCGGTCATCTTGTGGAGATCTACCAATATCTTCTTGTCGCGACTGCCGAAATCTACGCCTTGAGGGAAGAACATCGGTGTGTCGCAATGCGTATCGAGGGTGATGATGCGCTCATGGAGCTTGCAGGCTTGGTAGAAATGTTCTGACTCCTTCACTAACCATTGGAAAAGTGGCGCTCCATCGACCAAACACTCTGGATGCCATTGCACGCCAATGATACTCTTGTACTCACGGCTTTCTATGGCTTCGATGATACCGTCGGCAGATTCTGCTGTGGTGCGGAAACGTGGTCCGCAGTGATCTACTGCTTGGTGATGAAATGAGTTGACGTAGAGTATGCCGTCGTTGTCCTTGAGCGTATCGGCATAGAGACTACCGAGAATAGAGTCGGGCTCTATCTTTACGGAGTGGGTGGGCTCTGAACGGTCTGCGTCCTGACTGTGTTTTACCTGTGCTCTGTGGCTGATATCCTGTTCCACATGGCCATCAAGAGCCATAGCCAATGCTTGAATGCCGCGACAAATGGCTAACATAGGAATCTGCCGATCGTAGGCTAACCGTATAGTGAGCAGTTCGGCAAGGTCGCGCTCGGCATTGATGCCTCCAAGCTTGACAACAGGTTGCTCGCCTGCAAACAGCGGATTGAAGTCGGAGCCACCGCTGATGAGGAGCCCATCAATATGTTCAAGCGTATTGATGATAGTATCGGTCTGTGCAGAGGGAGGCATGATGATAGGCACGCCACCAGCATCTTCCACCGATTTATAATAGGTTTGAGCGAGCTTGCAGTTTCCTTCGCCATAGTTTCCCGTGATGGCAATGACAGGTTTGTGCGTTGCTGCAGGAAACGACGCATGGCATTTGGCCAGCTGTGCTTGCCAGTCAAAACGGTTCATACGCAGTGTTGATAGATGATTATTCGTTGGGTCCGATAGGAATCTCACGCTTGATGCTTTGTTCGAGCGATATCAGAGTCTCTGTAGCCACTACACCGGGGATGTCTTGCAGTTGGCCGTTGAGCAACTGCATGAGTTGTTCGTTGTCGCGGGCGTAGAGCTTTACGAGCATGGTGTATGGACCTGTAGTGAAGTGACATTCCACGATTTCTGGAATATGCTGTATTCTTTCTACTACGTCCTTATACATCGAACCACGTTCCAAGGTGATTCCTACGTAGGTACAGGTGGTGTATCCCAGACTTTTGGGGTTAACGTCGAAACCGCTACCCATGATGACGTGACCCTCTATGAGGTGCTGGACGCGCTGGTGGATAGCTGCACGTGATACGTTACACTCTGCCGCAACATCCTTGAAGGGTATTCGGGCATTTTTAGATAGAATATTCAGAATCTTTTTGTCGAGATTATCAATCTTGTCGTTTGCTGCCATATTTATATGGTTTTAGATATTTTACTATTTGTAAGCAAAAGTAGTTATTATTGTTGAAACAGGCAACACTTTGCTTGATAATTTATGTTTTTTTAGACAAAATATCGGTATCATGGCCAGATTCATCGACCTTGATACCGATATACACTATTGTGTTGGGGTGTTTTCCCTGGTGATTATTTCACTTCGAGAAGCTCGATTTTGAAGACGAGAGCAGAGAAAGGCTTGATGTCTTCACCCTGCTGGCGCTCACCGTAAGCTTGATCCTGAGGAATGTAAACCTCCCATACAGAACCTGCAGGCATGTGGGTCAGAGCGGTTGTCCAACCTTTGATAACCTGGTTGCAACGGAAGTCTGCGGGCATGTTGCGCTTGTATGAGCTGTCGAATACCTTGCCGTCGATGGTGCGACCCTCGTAGTTAACCTTTACCATTGAGGTGTCAGCAGGAATCTTACCGGTTCCTACCTTGATAACCTTATACTGTACACCACCGGGAAGAGTTTTCACACCTTCCTTCTTGGCATTGGCTGCAAGGAATTTCTCACCAGCTGCCTTGTTAGGACCGTAGGCTTTTTCCATGGTCTTGGCCTTGATGCTCTGCATCATCTTCTGAGCAACCATCTGTGCTGAGTCGATGCTCATGAGGCCACCCTTACCAGTTGTTCCGCTGATGAAACCTGCCATGAAGTTCTTCAGAGAGATGGTCTTGGTAGAATCCTCACCGAAAAGCTCGTGGTTGATGCCCTTCATCATCTGGTTTGAAATCTGCTGGCCAATCTGAATACCTGCGTAGTAAGCGGCTTTCTTCTTGTCGTCGCCGGCATTGGCTCCTTCGTTCAAACCTTTGATAAACTCGTCCAGATAGGCGGTATCCACGTCAAGACGTGTTACGAGATAATCTTTCAGACCCTGAGTCTGTGCCATACCGATGGCGTAGCTCAGTGTGTCTACGTCGCTCTTCAGGTTAGCCTTGGGAGCGGCATTGCCGCAAGAAAGCATGGCTACTGCGGCTACAGCGAATGCTGCAATGGTAAATTTCTTCATTGTATTACTAATGTTTGTATCTTTTCTGTTTGGTTTAGAGCACCTTGATGAGCTCTACATCGAAAATAAGTGCTGCAAATGGGGGAATAGCGCCTGCTGCTCCGCTCTCACCATATCCCAGCATATAAGGTATGAAGAAGCGGTATTTAGCTCCTTCCTGCATCAGCTGCAGACCTTCGGTCCATCCGGCAATCACCTGCTGCAAACCGAATTCTGCGGGTTCACCACGCTGTACTGATGAGTCGAAAACTGTGCCATCGATGAGAAATCCCTCATAGTGGCAGCGTACTGTGTCTTTGGCAGATGGCTTTTTACCGTTACCTTCCTTGATAACTTGATATTGCAGACCGCTGGGCAGTGTAACCACACCGTCTTTCTTTGCGTTTTCTGCCAGATATTTCTCACCTGCTTCTTTGGCAATCTTGCCTTGTGCGGCGCGCTGTTCGTTGAGTTTCTTCTCTTGTGCCATGAAGTAATCTTGCACAATTTGCTGCGCTTCGTGGTTTGGTACCTTCAGTTCGTTGCCTGCAAGCACGTCTTTGATGGCTGCTGCAAAGTCGTCAACGTTCATGTCTGTGGCACCCATCTGCTTCAGCTGCATGCCGATACCGATGCCCATAGCGTAACTTACTTTATCCATTTTTTGTCTTTATAATATTATTAATGTATCTGTTTTAAAATCGGCGCAAAGGTACACATATTTTCTGATACCGCATTATTTTTTTATGAAAAATTATAGTGTTTCATGGTTTTTCTCATATCAAGAAAAGCCATTGACGGATAGTGCTACATGGAAATAGCTGGCAGAACTATCCGTAAACGGGATTTAATGCTTGTTCAGAATCAGTTCTACGCGATTGACAATCTGCTCTGGTGCGATGTTGCGCATGCAGGCATAGTCACCTCGTAAGCATGGTTTCTGGCCGTAGATGCTACATGGACGGCACTCCAACGGTATCTGGATGGCATTCTCTGGGCTCTGATTCCAACCCATAAAACCAGTAAAAGGATGAGTGGCGCCCCATACGCTTACTACGGGTGTGGCTACCAGCGATGCCAAGTGCATATTGGCAGAATCCATGGATACCATTACTTGGAGGTGGCTCATTAAGATGAGTTCGTCGCGCAGATTATTCAAATGTTGGCTTACATACACACACTGGGGGTGGGCAGCACACCATTTCGGGAATGTTTCGTCTTCGCGCTGGCCTTTGCCAAATAAATAGATGCGAGTATCTGGATGTTTGGCAAGCAATTGCTCTACTACCTGTTCCATTAATCGAACTGGATAGATTTTGCCTTCGTGTGCGGCAAAAGGTGCAATGCCGATACACGGTTGACCGACAGTGGGACGGGGAAGACTCTCTGGCAAAAGATTCATGTCACCACCATCTTCTGAAAAAATGGAGCGGAACTGTACGTTGACGGGATAGCCCAAGCGGGCAAATACGTCAGCATAGTTTTGGAATGAAGTAGGCAACTGAATCAGTTGCTTATTGCTCGAAGAGGTGATGCGACGGCGGTCTTTGCGATGTTTGTCAATGTGTGCCACTTTATAGTGGTCCAGATTGAAGCGCATGCGCAGATAACTTGACCTCAGTACGCTGTGAAGGTCGGCAATGGCTGTAAACTGTTTGGCCAACAAACGGCGGTAGAGACTGTTCAAACCAGTGATACCGTGGTATTCGCGTTTGAGGTCAGCCTCCATAAAATTGATGTTGGGTAGCAGATCATCGAATAAAGGACGTGCAAAGTTACGGCTCAATACCGTAATGCGCACATCAGGATACTGCTGTGCCAATGCATAGACGACGGGCACTGTCATGGCCACATCGCCTAATGCAGAGAATCGGATGACGAGAAGATGTTCCTTTTTCACCAATTGAATTATTTCTTGTAGAGAATAGGGTTGGTAGAAGGATCGTTGTACATCTTCATCTGGCGATATACCTTCATGTACTTGCGACCCTGCTCAATGTCTTCGAGCAACTGGTCGATGGCTGTGCTGAGATCCACCTGCTGTTCAAGAAGAACCTGCAGCTTGGCTTGACACTTCTCTACATGGGCAACGTCAGCATCCTTGCGTTCGGTCTGTTCTTGCATGTGCCAGATCTTCAAAGCCAGAATGGAAAGACGGTCAATGGCCCATGCTGGACTCTCTGTGTTCAGTCGTGCGTCGGTCAAAGGCTTGATGTCACTATACAACTTACGGAAGTAAGAGTCGATTTCCTCTACCAAATCGGTGCGGTCTTGATTGCTGTGGTCGATGCGACGCTTCAGAGCCAGTGCCTCTGTTGGGTCGATGTGTGGATCGCGGATGATATCTTCCAGATGCCACTGTACGGTATCAATCCAGCATTTCAGATACAGGCTATACTCAATAGAGTCGCGCTCGTAAGGATTAGAAATGGGCGTGTCCACATGATCTTTCAAGTGATAGTCACGAATAGCTTGCTTGAAGATTTGGTTAGCTTTTTCAGTAAATGTCATAGTCTATATTTTTTTGTTTGGTGCAAAGGTACGAATAAGTGAGTGAAATACAAAAGAAAACCTCGTTTTCTTTTGCATTTCCGAACGTGAGTACCTTGGGCGCATAGCGCCAAAGGTGTAGAATAAGTGGGTGAAATACAAAAGAAAACAGTGATTTTTTTCTCTTTTCCATCCCGATTCATTATCTTTGCATCCAATTATGAAAATAGTTGTTGACGATAAAATACCCTATATCCGCGAGAAACTCCAGATGTTGGCCGACCAAGTGGTGGCTATTCCCGGAGCAAAAATAGCGTCTGCCGATGTGAAAGATGCTGATGCACTTATAGTGAGAACTCGTACGCGATGTGATGAAAAACTGTTGGCTGGTTCGAAAGTGACTTTTGTTGCCACTGCAACCATAGGATTTGATCATATTGATGCCGATTATATGGAGCGTGCAGGCATAACATGGACCAGTTGTCCAGGATGCAATGCTGCCTCGGTCGCACAGTATCTCGAATCGTCACTTCTTTTGCTTCAACAACAGAAAGGACTTCAACTCAATAGTGCCACTATCGGTATCGTGGGATGTGGACATGTGGGACAGAAAGTGAAGAACGTAGCTGAACGCATGGGTATGCGTGTCTTGGTATGCGATCCGCCAGTGGGCTCCTCAGACTATGTGTCGTTAGACGTGATAGAGCGGGAGGCAGATGTCATCACTTTCCATGTGCCACTCACCCGCGAAGGATGTTATGCTACATGGCATATGGCAGATGAAGCGTTCTTCCAAAGGCTCTCGCGCGTACCTTATATAATTAATACAAGTCGTGGGCCTGTGGTTGATAATAACGCTCTGTTGACAGCATTGTGTGAAAAGCGAGTGCGCGATGCGGTTATCGATGTATGGGAGGGTGAACCTGATATCAATCTCCAACTCCTGAAACAGGCTTTTATTGCCACTCCACATATTGCAGGCTACTCTGCAGATGGCAAGACTAATGCTGATAATATGGTAATTCAAGCTCTTTGTCATCATTTCCATTTGCCCAATCCCGGTCGTATAGACCCTCCGTCTCTACCTGACGGTTTTCATTTCACAGGTGATCCTTTACAGCTTTACAACCCCATCAAGGATAGTGAAAAACTTAAAAACGATCCTTCGCTGTTTGAATCTTTGCGCAATAATTACCCACTTAGACGTGAAAAAATCTGAAAAAATATGCAGAAAAGGGGCTGAAAAGTGCACAGATTATAGGTGTTTGTGCAAAGAAAAGCGCTTTTTTACCGAAATTATTTGCGTAACTCAATAAAAATTAGTTACTTTGCAACCGCTAAGTGCCCTATGGGGTAGTAAGCACACAAAAAAAGAATACATTATAAACTATTTTAAAAAGAACATTATGTCAGAAATTGAAAGCAAAGTAAAGGAAATCATCGTTGACAAGCTCGGTGTTGACGAGGCAGAAGTAAAGCCCGAAGCAAGTTTCACCAACGACCTCGGCGCTGATTCTTTGGATACCGTTGAGCTCATCATGGAATTTGAGAAAGAGTTCGGTATCTCTATCCCCGACGACAAGGCTGAGAAGATTGGCACTGTAGGTGATGCTATCGCATACATCGAGGAGAACAAAAAATAAATCACATCTGTGATGGACTTTTGGGTGTTGGGTGTTGGCGTACCTTTTGGTGGCCAATGTTCAACACCCATTCAGTAATAGGACATCACTAAGACAACCAAATCTAAAATATGGAATTGAAAAGAGTAGTAGTGACTGGACTCGGTGCCGTCACGCCACTGGGCAACACTTCTGAGGAGACCTGGCAGAACATGCTGGCGGGAAAGAGTGGCGCAGCCCCCATTACCAGCTTCGATACCACAAACTTCAAAACTAAGTTTGCGTGCGAAGTGAAGAACCTTAACATCAATGATTATCTTGATCGTAAAGAGGCTCGTAAGATGGATCGTTACACACAGCTGGCTCTTATTGCTGCTAAACAAGCTGTGGAAGACAGTGCAATGGACCTTGATGCCGAAGACAAAAACCGCATTGGCGTTGTTTATGGAGTAGGTATCGGTGGTATTAAGACCTTCGAGGATGAAGTGAAATACTATGGTGTTCACGAGGCTGATGGTCCTAAATTCAATCCATTCTTCATTCCGAAGATGATTGCCGATATTGCTGCCGGACAGATTTCTATTATGTACGGTTTCCACGGACCAAACTATATCACTGCTTCGGCTTGTGCTTCTTCAAGCAATGCATTGGCTGATGCTTTCAACCTTATCCGTTTGGGCAAGGCCAACATTATCGTAAGTGGTGGTGCTGAGGCTGCTATCTGTGCAACAGGTGTTGGTGGTTTCAATGCGATGCACGCTCTGTCAACTCGCAACGATGAACCTGAAAAGGCAAGCCGTCCGTTCAGCGCAAGTCGCGATGGATTCATCATGGCTGAAGGTGCTGGTTGCTTGATTCTTGAAGAGCTCGAGCATGCTAAGGCACGTGGTGCTAAGATTTATGCAGAAATGGTTGGTGCAGGAATGAGCGCCGATGCTCACCACATCACCGCCTCTCATCCAGAGGGTCTCGGTGCATGCCTCGTGATGCGCAACGCATTGGAGGATGCTGGCTTGAATCCTGAAGATATCGATTATATCAACGTACACGGAACATCTACCCACGTAGGTGATATCTCTGAAGCCAAGGCTATCAAGGAAGTGTTTGGCGATGCTGCTTATAAGCTCAACATCAGCAGTACCAAGTCGATGACTGGTCACCTCCTTGGTGCAGCAGGTGCTGTAGAGGCTATGGCTACCGTATTGGCTGTCAAGAACGACATCGTTCCTCCCACTATCAACCATGAGGAAGGCGATAACGATGAAGAGATTGACTACAACCTCAACTTCACCTTCAACAAAGCACAGAAGCGCGAAGTGCGTGCCGGACTGAGCAATACCTTCGGTTTTGGTGGTCACAACGCTTGTGTAGTGTTCAAGAAGTATGCTGAATAATTATAATTTCATAGATAGAATAAGGCTCCCTTTCCGCAAGGAGAAGGAGCTTTATTCTTCTTTATACAAAATTCTCGGATTTTATCCTCGCAACATACAGCTCTATAAGCAGGCTCTTCTACACAAGAGTCTGCGTCGCCGAAATGAGAAAGGACGTCCTTTGAATAATGAGCGCCTCGAATTTTTGGGTGATGCCATACTTGATGCTGTGGTGGGCGATATCGTATTTCGTCATTTTGAAGGCAAGCGCGAGGGATTTCTTACTAATACTCGCTCTAAACTCGTACAGCGCGAAACACTCGGACGATTGGCCAAAGAGATGGGTATCACTCGGCTGATCACTACGTCTGACCGCTCTACAGTTCATAACAGTTACATGGGGGGAAACGCTTTCGAGGCCCTTGTCGGTGCGATTTATCTCGACCGCGGCTATGAAGCCTGCATGCGTTTCATGCAGAAGCGTATCCTCAACCAGATTATCAACATCGATAAAGTGGCCTATAAGGAGGTCAATTTCAAGTCGAAACTGTTGGAATGGAGTCAGAAAAACCGTGTGCGGCTGGAGTTTAAACAAGTGGAACAGACGAAAGATGAGAATAGCAGTCCTGTCTTTGTCTATCAGGTGATACTTGAAGGTGTAGAAGGTTGTGCGGGTAAAGGATACAGTAAAAAAGAGAGTCAGCAGAATGCCTGCAAGGATACGCTACAGCGTTTGCGTCGCGAGCCACAATTCATAGACAGCGTGTTTGCTGCAAAGACGGAACGTACAAAGATGGAGGAGGAACCGATACTCTCTGTACCTGATCCAGAAGCAGATCAGCGTGATTTTATTGTGGAGCAGCCTCAAACTACAGAAAGAGATTTTCCTCGTCCACAGAAATCGCAGCAGAAGAATGTATCGGCTAATGATAATCAGTCGGCAGACCGTCATGATATGGATTTTTCACTTGATGATATTACGGCAACACCACGGGCAAAGAGCCGTGAGGAGATTATTGCCGAAGCAGAGGAAGCTGCCTTTGCCGAATAAGTGATACTGATATCTGACAAAGCCCTGCTTCAAATAATTTGAAGCAGGGCTTTGTCAATTTGTATAGAAATGGTGTGTATGTCATCTGCTAGATGTTATTGGGCCCTTTAGCCCTTATCGTCAAACGACAAAATGGAATAGTCTGTAGGCTTTACCGATTGTTGCCACACCATGCGAATAATCTATATTATTGTTTTTTTCGATCATCGTCAATCAGTTGTAATAGGCGTTCTACGGCTTCAGCCTCAGGGATATTCTTTGCTACACACTCTTTTTGTCGGTAGAGTGATATCTTTCCACGTCCTGCACCCACATAGCCATAGTCTGCATCTGCCATTTCACCAGGACCATTGACGATACATCCCATGATGCCAATCTTTAGTCCTACCAGATGACTGGTTGCTGCTTTAATGCGGGCAATGGTGTCTTGTAGATTGTAGAGTGTGCGTCCGCAACCCGGACAAGAGATGTATTCTGTCTTGGTAAACTTAATGCGTGCAGCCTGCAGAATAGCATCTGCCAGACCTACGAGACGTTCTGCTGAGAAGTGGGGATTGTTGATGACAAGTTGATGAGCTTTACGGTCGATGAGTAAGGCTCCTGTTGCCATGGCGACTTTGAGTTGCATGGTCTGCCAATCTTCATCATCCAAGGTGATAGTGATGGTATCATCGGCGATGGAAGCCTCGGCTTTCTCACGCAGAATAGCACATGCTTCGATGTTATCTACAAGTTGGCGTGCTACAGGAATTTCACATTCTGGTTCTTCGCTGAGTGATACACGGATGGTGTCGCCAATGCCCTCTGTCAGCAAGGCACCAATACCTACGGCACTCTTGATGCGTCCGTCTTCGCCTTCTCCAGCTTCGGTAACACCGAGATGCAGTGGATAGTGCATGTCTTCATGGTCCATGGTTTCCACCAAGAGGCGTACCGTAGTAACCATGACCACAGTATTGCTGGCTTTGATGGATATGACCACATCGTTGAAGTTCTCACGTTTGCAGATGCGCAGAAACTCCATGCAACTTTCTACGATACCTGCGGGAGTGTCGCCATAGCGCGACATGATGCGATCGCTGAGCGAACCATGGTTTACTCCTATGCGTACGGCAGTATGGTGCTCTTTACAGATATTGAGGAACGGCACTAGTTTGGCTTCTATTTTTTTTAGTTCATCGGCATATTCTGCATCGGTATATTCGAGATGTTTGAAGACTCTGCCAGGGTCAACATAGTTGCCGGGATTGATGCGAACTTTCTCGCAGTAGCATGCTGCCACATCGGCTACACGGGCTGTGAAATGTACATCAGCTACCAATGGAGCTGTATAGCCATCGGCTTTCAGCCGTTGAGATATGTTTTTCATATTCTCGGCTTCACGTGTTCCCTGTGTAGTGAAGCGCACCAACTCACCTCCTGCATCGATGATGCGTTTGGCTTGTGCCACGCAACCTTCGGTATCGTTGGTGTCTTTGGTGGCCATCGACTGGATGCGGATAGGGTTATCGCCTCCGATGCCGAGCTGTCCTACGTGGGCAATGGATGATACTCTTCGTTTGTAACTCATCTTCTTATGGATTGGTGAAGCAGTGCTTCAGTTGGTTTTATATTCGTATTTCACTTCGGCCAAATCGCGGTTGGCTTTCTCAATCTTGGCTTTCAGTCCAGCCTTATAGTCTGCCAGGCGCTTGGCAATGGCTTCATCGGAGAGTGCAAGCATTTCTACAGCTAAGATAGCTGCGTTCTGTGCACCGTTGACACCTACTGTTGCTACAGGGATTCCTGGGGGCATCTGTATGATGGAGAGCATGGCATCGAGTCCGTCGAGCATACCTTTGATGGGCACTCCGATAACGGGGAGTGTGGTTGATGCTGCGATGACGCCCGGTAGTGCAGCCGCCATTCCGGCAGCTGCGATAATCACTTTCAGACCGCGCTCCTTAGCCCCTGCAGCAAATGCCTCTACTGCGTCAGGGGTACGGTGTGCCGACAGCGCATTGACCTCAAAGGGAATTTGCATCTCGTCGAGTAGTTTACATGCTTTTTCCATAACGGGCAAATCGCTTGTGCTGCCCATGATGATGCTGACAATTGGTTTCATAATCGTATTTGTATGTCTTGTTGTTGTTAAACGATGTTGTTGTCTGTATGTTATAATCTATTGTAATTCGTTAGATGAAGAGAATGATGATGGCTGCTACGAAGAAGCCAATCCAGAATCCTCCTACTATCTGTCCGAGAGAGTGCTGTCGTAATATCATGCGACAGGTGCCCACGATTCCTCCGACAAGGAATACCAGGCAGAGCCACCATATGGGATTGAATGCCAGATATTCGGCAAAGGCAAATAGTGCACCGCCTACGGCTCCGATTGCTGCCGAGTGGGTAGATATCTTCCATACTACATTGATAAGCGCACATATCATCTGTACGCAGAGTGCTGCCAAAAGGATGGAACCGATGAAATGTGGCATGTGAAGCCGAAGGAAGAGATAGTAACAAGCGAAATAGCTGGCTATCGATAGAGCATAGGGCACCATGCGCCGTTCACGTTGGCCTAGTTCGATGAGTGTCCATCCTTGGTATTTGCGGTAGAGTCGAATGGATATGGTTGGCATCAGAATCGTGAAGAAATAGACCATTGCCAGTACCTGCAATTTATAGGCAGTAGGGAAGATGCTCATGAAACTGAAGGTGAAAAGTACAAGCATGCCTACGATGGGCAAATAGAATGGTGTGAAGAATAGGCTTACCGCACGTGCAGCGATGATGAGGCGCTTTTCGTTTTTCATTTTTTCTCCTCCTTTCTCAGTCGTGCTATAGGCAGTCCAAGTTGTTCGCGGTATTTTGCCACGGTACGTCGTGCTATGGGGTAGCCCTTCTTTGCGAGCAGTTTGCAGAGTGCATCATCGCTCAGTGGTTGCTGTTTATCCTCGCTGTTTATGAGGTCGTGCAGAATCATCTTAAGTTGCCGAGTGGAGAGTTGGTCACCTTCAGCAGTGGTATAGCTTTCGGTGAAGAAGTGGCGAAGGGGGAAAGTACCCCATCGTGTTTGTGCATATTTACCGTTGCAGGCTCTGGAGATGGTGGTGAGGTTGAGACCTGTCTTTTCCGCAATATCCTTGAGAATCATAGGTCGTAGCAGTGCCTCGTCGCCTTCTTCGAAATAGCGATGCTGCCATTGTATAATGGCATTCATAGTCATGGTGAGTGTGCGGCGTCTGCTCTTGATAGCTTCTATGAAACTATGAGCGGCATTCACTTTCTTTTTAGTATAGAGCAGCGCTTCCTTCATTTGGCGGCTCATATTTTCTTTGTTGGTCTGATATTGATTGAGTGTTTCGGAAAACGATGGTGATACATGCAGTTCTGGCAATTCTCCAGTATTGAGTTGGAAGGTCACGGTACCGTCGTCCTGTGTATCGATGATGAAATCGGGTGTGATTTGTTGGAGTGAACGCCCTACGGCTTCGCCCATTGATGCACCAGGTTTGGGGTTGAGTTTGCGCATCTCTGCCATGAGTGTATCGACTTGCATCTCTGTCAATTGCAAGCTTTGTCTGATTTGTTGCCAGTGCTTCTTGGTAAAATCTTCGAAGTGGTTGGTGACCACTTGTTCCATTAGAGTGGTCAGCCGCGATGGTTCACGTCTTTTGATTTGTAAGAGCAGACATTCTTGCAATGAGCGTGCACCAATACCAGCGGGGTCAAAGTCTTGGAGCATCTCCAAGAGCTTTTGCAATTCGTGTTCATTGGTATCAATGTTGTGGTAGATAGCCAGTTCGTCAGCTATACTATCGAGCGTTTTTCTCAGTAGTCCGTCTTCGTCGAGTGAGCCAATGATGTATTCCATGATATATCGTTGGCGCTCATCAAGTGGCAAGAGCCCCACTTGTTCCTTGAGCTGATCATAGAAAGAGAGAGTTTCGCCATAGACCATCTCTTCGCGTTCCTCGTCATAAGATGGTCCGCTGTGATATACGGGAAGGTCTTCATCATCGCGGCCAATGCGTTCTAAAGCGGCATCGAGCGCATCGTTCCGCTCTTCGCGCTCGTTGCGTTGTTCGTAGTCTTCGTTGGTATCAGTATCGGTGTCTGATGGTTCATCGTCGTGCCAATCGTTCTCTTCATCGGTGCCCGATGATTCCAGCGCAGGATTATCGTCCATTTCAGTGCGTATGCGTTCCATGAGTTGCGCCATAGGCATCTCTGTGAGTTGCGCTTGGAGCAACTGTTGCTGTGTGATGCTCTGGGTTTGCCGGAGCGATTGTGACAGTTGTTGTTCTTGTGTCTGTTCTTGTTTCATCGGTAATACGCCTTGAGTTGTTCGGCCAGCGTAGCCAGTTGTTCGGTATCGCTATTGCCGTATCTCTGCCATATATCCTGACAAGCAGGGAAGATGGGACTAAAGAGCATCTCATTTCTATTGAGATAGGGGTCGCAGTGTTGATATACTTCCATGATGTCAGCAATCTTTGCTGCAGACATGTGCATTAGTCGGGCCAGGTCTTGTATTTCTGGAGTTTCTGGAACCATGGTGATGGGTGTCAGTCTGAAATATAGGTCGAGAATGATGATGAGTGTGACAGGCATCAGTTGACTATCACCTTCAATGGGTCTGAAATCGTGTTCAAACGACTCTTGCAGTTCCACCCCTTCGTAGAATTCGCCACTATTGCCGAATCCTGCCATTCGTCTCAGCAACTTTACTGCTCGGTTCAGACGTTGTGGGTTGTTGGCATAGTGTTGCCATAGTTGTTGGATACGGGGCGTGTCGAGGCTTTCCAGTTGCTTCATCTTCTGATGGAGTGTTTGTGGCGGAACGTGTAGTTCGAGGCTGAGATCCACCATAGCCTTGCAGTACAGGGGTTTGAGCCCTGCCGGCTTCTTTTGGTATAGTTGTATGAGCAACACCCAGCAGTCGTCTTTCCAGTTCTGATTCTTTGCCATGGCCTTATAGCTTTTGCTTTTTGTGCAAAGTTAGCGAATAATGGTGAAAGTGCAAAATAATCGGTTCGCAATTTGGTTATTTCCGTGATATTATTCACCTTCGCGATATTAGTTAATTACAAATCGGTCATTTCTTTATCAAAGAACCGATTGGCGGATAAATAAAAAAGGGGAACCCCGATAGGAGTTCCCCCTTGATATATGACTTGTATAGTCTGATTATTTCTTAGGTTCGAAATAGAATGCACCACCCTTGTTGGCATTAGCCTTGAACACAACGGTAGAAGTTCCGTTCTTGGTGTTGATAGACTTGATAGAGAGCCAGCTTTCAGCCTCCTCAGGAATCTTCACGTCAACGCCTTCACCCTTGTTGGTCAGATATGCGATTACTTCGCCACCAGCCTTAGGCAGAGTGTCTATTGAGAGTGAATCAACCTTAACGATAGACTTCTTAATATTGACAACCGATACATCGATGAGTTCAACGATAGAACCATAAGTAGTCTTTGGACCCTGTACCGTAGCACCAATCACCTCCTCCTTCGTGTCTTGCGTCGTTACCTTACCGCTAAGGGCGGAGGTAGTGATCTGAAGTCAACACCATAACCATCAGAAGAAGTAGTTTTTTGTTATACTTGTTGTTTGTTATATAAATCCGTGGCAAATTTACTTAAAAAAAAATACAAATAGATGTTACATCAATGTTAAAATTGCATTTTTTATGCAATTTTTTGACGTGTACCCATGCGTGCTTCAACTACGTTGACCACATAGTCGCCTAATTTCTCACATTCGTTGATGATATCCATATAGATGGTGCCCACGGCATAGGTGTATGCATGGTTGTTCACGTCGTTGATGTTTTGCGATTTCAACTGATTGCGGTAATTATTGATTTCGTTCTCGATGTTGAACGAACGGTTGACATCGTACGATACTTTTCTGCCAGCCATTAGCGCATTCATCTGCGTCAGGGCTTGGTCTGTGAGTTCCATCATTTGGAAAATGTGCTCATACTGCTTTTGATTGAAGTGGTCTTGCTTGCCCTGATATTTGCGAGAGATGGTGCGTGCAATGTTGTAGCAAGCGTCGCCGATACTTTCAATCTCTGATATTTCGCGCAGCATCGCACGGATTTTAGCTTTGGTATCGTCAGAGAGATGAGCGTCCGACACTTCATCGAGGTATTGTGCAATTTCCAATTCCATGTTGTCGGATATTCCTTCATACTTCTCTATACGCGAGTACATCTTATTAAATGTCTTCTCGTCTTTCTCCACCAACAGTTCTTTGACCAAACCGAACATGCGCTGTATGCGGATGGCAAACTGCTGTATCTCCTTTTGAGCCTCCAATACCGAGAGCTCCGGAGTCTTCATGAAGCCAGCAGTAATGAAGTGCAGACGGAAGTCCTCCTCTTCATCCACTTTCTTAGGCTTGATCACCCAGCATACGAAGCGTTCGATTTGTGGGATAAACCAGATGAGGATAGCGGTATTGACAACATTGAAGCAGGTGTGGAAGGCAGCCAGCACAAAACTGAGTTTGGCGGAATTGGCAAGAAAAGCCTTGGCTGTGGTAGTGGCGCGGTCCATATCCACATCGTAGCCAACGAGTCCGCAGACCATATCGACGAAAGGACGGAATACGAAGAGTATCCATATCACACCGAAGACGTTGAAGAACATGTGTGCAAGTGCTGCACGCCGCGCCTGTGTGTTGGCAGACATGGCAGCCAAGTTTGAGGTGACTGTGGTACCGATGTTCTCACCCATGACGAGTGCGATACCCTGGTAGATGGGCAATACTCCGCTCGAACAGAGAATCATGGTGATAGCCATGACAGCAGCCGACGACTGTACACAGAAGGTAAGCACACCTCCAAGGAGCAGGAAGATGAGTGTGGTGCTGAAAGCGTTGGGATCGAACGATGCGAAGAAGTCGAGCACGGCTTGGTTTTCTCCGAGGTGCATGTCTATACCGGTCTGTCGGAGTGTGCCGAGACCGAGGAACATGAAGGCAATACCAAACACGAAGTCGCCTATGAAGCGCTTTTTCTTCGAATAGATGAGGATAATGGCGAAAAAGAAAGCCGGATAGACGAAGTCGGTGATATTAAAAGAAAACCCTGCCGACATAATCCACGCCGTCAGGGTTGTTCCAATATTAGCACCCATAATAACTGAGATAGCCTGTGCCAAAGTCAGCAGACCAGCGTTTACAAACGAAACGGTCATCACAGTTGTAGCGGTGCTCGACTGTACACTTGCCGTGACAAGCATACCAGTGGTCATACCCATAAAACGATTGGTGGTCATGGCACCGAGGACATGTCGCAATTGCGGTCCTGCCATTTTTTGGAGCGCCTCACTCATTGATTTCATACCGAACATCAGCAGGGCAAGTGATCCCAAAAGCTTGAAAAGAATCCAAATTGACATACTTGGAAGTTTAAAAAGTTTAAATTCTTATTGTATTCTAAATATATTCACTAACTTTGTCCACGACTAATGCAAACAATATGCCTATGGAACAAATGGTTCAAATCCGTTGCAAAAATAATAAAAAAATATTAAATGTAAGCATCGGAAGTACACTTTCTGATATTTTTTCTTTTTCGGGCCTTACCATGGAGTACGGTCCGATAAGTGCACGTGTTAACAATAAGATAGAGGGAATGCACTATCGCGTGTATAATTGTAAGGATGTGGAGTTTCTCAGTCTCCGCCATCCTTCTGCGCTAAGAGCATATACTCGCAGTTTGTTTTTTGTGCTTTGTAAGGCTGTCCACGACCTTTACGGCACGGGACATGTGGTTATCAATGTGCCTGTGAGCAATGGCTACCATTGCGATTTGCATATCGGGCATCAGGTGACCGACGCTGATGTGGCTGCCATTAGAAAGCGCATGCAGGAGATTGTGGCTGCTGCCATCCCCATTCATCGCCATCAAGCAACAACCGAAGATGCCATCCGCATGTTTCGTGAGATGGGAACCGTATCGAAGGTGAAGCTCCTTGAAGGGTTGGGATCGCTCTATACCACCTATTATGAGATAGATGGCTATGTGGATTATTACTATGGCTCGATGCTCACCAATACCGGGCAACTGACACTTTTCGGCGTCGAACCGTATTTCGGCGGAATCCTTCTGCGCGTGCCGTCACCACAAGATCCGTCACGCTTGGGCGAACTGGTGCGTCAGGACAAGATGTTCGACATCTTTATGGAGCACCACCATTGGCAGGACATCCTCGGCATCAGTACCATTGGCGACCTGAACAAAGCGGTGGAAGAGGGGAAGTCGAACGGACTCATCCAACTGAGCGAGGCGCTGCAAGAGAAGAAGATAGCGCAGATAGCCGATGAGATTGCCAAACGGAAAAATGTGAAGATGGTGCTCATAGCCGGTCCCTCATCGAGCGGTAAGACCACCACCTGCAAGCGCCTTTCGGTACAACTGGCGGTCAACGGCATCCATCCCATTGGCATTTCGCTCGACGATTACTTCGTGAACCGCGAACAGACACCGCGCGATGAGACTGGCGACTACGACTACGAACATCTGCATGCACTCAACATTCCTTTGCTCAACGAGCAGATGAATGCCCTGTTCAGAGGCGAAGAGGTGGAACTGCCACGCTATAATTTCCAGATGGGCAGAAGTGAAAAAAGCGGTCGTCGCCTACGACTTCAGGGCAACGAGGTACTTGTCTTGGAAGGAATCCATGCGCTCAATCCCGAACTGACAGCATCTATCCCCAACGATCAGATATTCCGTGTCTATGCTTCGGCATTGACCACCATCCTGCTCGACACGCACAATTACATACCGACTACCGACAACCGCCTGTTGCGCCGTATCGTTCGCGACTATAAATACCGTGGGGTATCGGCATGCGACACCATCCGTCGTTGGCCTTCGGTACGCCGGGGTGAGAACCGCTGGATATTCCCTTATCAGGAAAATGCCGATGCCATGTTCAATTCTGCCATGCTTTTCGAACTGGCAGTACTGAAGAATCAGGCGTTGCCCTTGTTGGAACAGGTGCCTGAAAACTGCGAAGAGTATGCCGAGGCATATAGATTGATGAAGTTTCTGCGCTACATCCACACCATCAAGGAAGACCAGATACCGCCCACATCGCTACTTCGCGAGTTTCTTGGCGGCAGTTCGTTTGAATACTGATGCATCATTCCCAGCGGGTAGGATAGCGTACCAGCTGACATACAGAAAATTTAGTTTTCAGAAATATTTCGACCACACGACCACCACTATGATGTAATCCTTTGAGAGATATGGCATTATGGTGGTGGTCGATGGCTTAATTGCTGCGTTTTCGACCACCCATCGACCACCAATATGAGTAAGACACATCCCGAACGCATCCCGAACGCATCCCGAAGCCATATACTCTCTTTTCTATACAATATTGGGCAAAAGGTCTTGTTGATGTTTGAAAGAAATGCCATTCAACAGTCGGTCATCCACAGCGAATCGTCCTACTTATATAATAATGTACGCGTGCGTAAGATAATAAGGAAAGGAATTATGGCCTTCCTCTTAGGGCCTTGTTGCCCTGTCAAGTATGACACAAAGGAAATGAGCATGGTCTTTCAATCCAAAGAAACTATTGAAAACAACGAAAAAAGGTGAAAAATAGACGAAAAAAACAGCAGATGTGTTTCGTTTTTGAATATCATTTACTACCTTTGCATAAGATAACCTAAACACCTGTCAGATTATGAAAAAGTTAATCCTTGCCCTACTAGTTGCTTGCAGCACACTCACAACGGTCGCACAAAACCTGCGACAAACCGTAGAAAACGGTGTACAGACCAGCATCCGACAGTCAGAAAACCATCTCTGGCGAGAGGCTTTTGCCACATGCAGAGCTCTCGATGCCATGCTTGGAGCCGGCAATCCCGATTTGCATTATCTTGTCAGCAACGAACGCTTCCGCCTCTACACCCGTCTGAACAAGTCGGCAGAACGTAAAGCTCAAATGGCGCTGATGGAAAACTATGCGCGTGCCAGCAAGAAAAAAGATGTCATTGAAGACATGCTCATGAAGAAGGCTGCCTTTGCACGTACTACTGGCAACGCACCTTTGGCTACTGTATGCTATAAGGAGATCTTCACCATGAATGCAAAAGGCAAGGATGATAACGGCAAGGAAAAGTGCTTCAAAGACCTTATTGCCAAAGCCAAACAAGACAATAACGACTTGATGGCGGGCATCATCAACAAGATGTATGACGAATGGACCGACTCTATTGCAGGCATCAGAGCTGTCAACGAACTGAAAACTGTCAAAGCACAATACGCTGAAGCACAGGACGAAATAAGCACCAAGGCTACTACCATTACTGCGCAATGGGCGTTTATCGTCATCCTTATAGTTATTGGTGTAGGACTGGCTGCCGGCCTTCTCTTCTTCCTCTTTGTCATGTTCAAAAACGTCAGAGAAATCAAGCGCTTGAAGACCAGCCTCGATTTGGCAAATAGCAATAACGAGCAGAAAAACAAGTTCCTCAATAATATCAGTGCACAAATCCGCCCGTCACTCGATGCCATGGAGCAAGGCGATACCAAGCGACAGGTCAAGGCTTTGCAAAACTATATCGCACATATAGAAAACTATATGATGCTTGAGCAGACTCGCGAGGAACACTACGAACTCACCAGTCACAATATGGGACAGTTCTGCGAGAAAGTCACCCAAGAGGTAAAGGCTATGGTCAAGTCCACTACCGAAGTGACTTGTACTGCCCAACCCATCTCTTTCGCTACTAACGAGGACGCTTTGCGCACCATATTGCTCAATATCGTAGAAGAGGTGGTAAAGGCCGATGGCGTGGAGCGCATCAACCTTGAGTTTAAGAAGCGCAACCCCCATACCGGTAATTTCTTGGTAACCGCTGTGGGTATGACCTTGCCCGAAGAGAAGCGCGAAACACTTTTCCAGGCATTCTCCGAGATTGCCGATCTGACTGAAGACGACGGACTTACCTTCCCCACTTGCAGTCTGATGGCATATAAACTCAACGGTCATCTCCGTCTCGACGACGAGTTCCGTCATGGCATCCGCTTTGTAGTGGAACTGAAAGACAAATAAGCATATGCATCGTAAGATATCAGTAAAGGTGGAGTCTCCGTACGAGACTCCACCTTTAATTTACGCTAAGGCGCAATTCTACTATGTGCGGGATATTGCCCGATATTTTGCCAAGGCGTTTCCAAACCTTTGGCAAAAGTATTACCCAACGTTTGGTAAAGGTGTTTTTCCAATGTTTGGCATAAGTATTACCTAACGTTTGACAAAAGTAATGTCTAACGTTTGAAAAAGGTCTTTTCAACGTTTGATAAAGATGTTATCCAACATTTGATAAAAGTGTTATCCAATATTTGATAAAGGTATTATCCAATATTTGATAAAGGTATTATCCAATATTTGATAAAAGTATTATCCAACGTTGGATAAAAAGATTATCAAGGTTTGGAAAAACGATGATAAACGATCGTATTTTATAAGGGAAATAGGATCACGCTTTACTTTGTCCTTTCAGGACGTTAGTTAATTGTTTATATTTTGTATCTTCAGGGCGTTTGCACGGGTGGTCGAAGTGTGGTCGAAAACACCGTTGTAAGATTTTCGACCACCCATTTAACCGTATATCTTACAACGTGTTATGACATATCGGTGGTCGAGTGGTCGATTTTTACGACATCGCGTGTGCGTGCGTACACGTGTATGTACGCACGCAAACCTTATATATTAGATTCATTCATCTCAGATGAACTGTCGTTTCTGCTGATAGCAGCAATCCGTTTACTGGATGAATCCTATTTCGATGACCTGATCAACAGCTGTAGGCACAGCATCGAGCGTGAGTATCACACCGCCTTGACACTTCTGCATCTTCACCGCCTTACGACTGACAAAATCTACAGCCTTCTTCATCTGTTTATTGCCAGTGGGCAGATAGAGCACCTTGTCTTGCAGGTTGAGGATATGCACAAACAGTCGGTTGTCCTTCTGTGTGGTCACTCCCCAGTCGTGAGGTGCAACAAATCCACCGCGTGTGCCATAGATAGTTTCGCCATATACCTTCATCCAGTCGCCCATCTCCTTCAGACGTTCCACCGCAACAGCGGGCAGACAACCATCAGGTTGCGGACCGATATTCATGAGCAGATTGGCATTTTTGCCTGCTGCCTTCACCAGATATTGAATGAGTGTATGGGTCGATTTGTAGTTCTGGTCGGTAATCTTGTAGCCCCACATGCCGTTCATTGTCTCGCATGTTTCAAGTGGCAACTGCGAAATAGACTGTCCGGAGAGTCCGGCAGAGTTTTCGCCAGGCAGGTCGCGCTCAAACATTTGGAAGTCTTCGCCGGGGAATGGAGTCACGTGATGGTTGTTGCCGATGAGGCATGCAGGCTGCAAACTGTGGATGAGTGCATACTGTTCGGGCAGTTGCCAGTCAAATGAAGGATTGATGTCTTGATCCCACCAACCGTCAAACCAGATGGCTCCTACCTTGCCATAGTTGGTGAGCAGTTCGGTGAGTTGGTTGTTCATAAACTTATAGTACGACTTCCAATTTTGTTTGTCCTTGGGTCGTCCTGTGCCGTGTCCGGTACGTCCCAGCGGAGCATCCTCACGTTGCCAGTCGATGTGTGAATAGTAGAAGTGGATGTCAATACCCTGTCGGTGACATTCGTCAGCAAGTTCTTTCACGATGTCACGCTTAAATGGTGTAGCCTTCACGACATTATAGTCAGAGTATTTGGTGTCGAACATGGAGAAGCCTTCGTGATGGCGGGTGGTGAAGCAAATATATTTGGCACCTGATGCCTTGATCTGCTCTACCCACTCTTTGGCATTGAAGCGAGAGGGATAGAAGCCGCCTGCGAGTTTGGCATATTCCTTGTAGTTTAAGTCTGCGTTGTGCATGGTCCATTCTCCTGTGGCAAGCATGGCATAGAGTCCCCAGTGGAGGAAGATGCCGAATTTCTCGTCTTGAAAATGTTTGCGTGCCTCAAGGTTCTCCTTGGTAGGTACGTAGTCTGCCGACTGTTGCACTGTCTGTTGTGCCATTGTCGATGTTAATGCCAGCGTCAGCATGACGGTTGTGAATAGTTTTTTCATCATCAAGTTTTTTAGTTGTTATGCTCCACCGTTCTGCTTGGTGAACGGCATATTTCTATTGTGTGATAATTGCTTGGGTTTTCAAATCCCTATAGGCGTGATTTATATCCCTCGCTCAGCCCAGTCACCTCTGTCGAGGTTGCGCTAACCGATGGCTTCAGCGATGTGTTGTTGCTGCACTTGCGCCGATCCTTCAAGGTCGGCAATGGTGCGTGCCACCTTGAGAATTCTGCTATATGCTCGTGCAGAGAGTTTCAATCGCTCCATGCCATTTAGCACTACGCCTACGATGATTTATCAAGGACATAGGTGAATGGCCATTGTTTATGTTCACGATGCAAAGATAACACTTTTTGTTTAATTAGTCGAGCCTTTTTGATTAGAATTGCTCCATTCTGCATAGACTCTATACATTCCCACATGGGCCAGGTGAATTTCTGATAGACAGAATCTAAGGAATGTATTTCGACGAGGTTGAGTCCGATAACATGTTTTTTGAGGTCTGTATTGCGGTATTGCTTCTTTACGACAGCATAGGCGCGTCCCATATCCTCAAAAATGTAGGGCGCAACGTCGGCGAAAGGTTCCGATTCAAGACCATCCATAGTGATAATATAACACTCGGGAACCACATCATTATATGTGAACCCCCACCAGTATGCCACTATCTTCGAACAGATAAATAGGTAATGCGGCTTTATTCTTAAAAAAACATTTTTGTTGGTAAAAATTTGCAAATGCGAAATATTTTCATTAAATTTGTGGCATCAAAATACGAGAAGAATGGAAAGTACGGAGATTATAAAGAACGCAGGCCTAAAAATCACTCCGCAACGTAAAGTGGTTTATGAGGTTATGATGGAATTGCGTCATGCTGCGATTGATGAAATAATCAAGTGTGTGCAATCCAAAGATAATGAGATAACCATCTCAACCATCTATCGCATTCTTGATTCGTTTTGCAAGGCTAATCTGTTGTCACTTGTGTTCCATCCCGAAGAGGGGAAAATCTATTATGATTTAAGTTTCGGGAGTTAGTTGGCACTATAAATTAAGGCACAAAAAAAGCACAGGATTTCTTGCGTATATCGCATAAAATGATAATGCCGAAGGTGCAATGTTTACCATAATGAACGTGATAAAGGGAGTTAAAATGAACGAGCATACACTGTTCGGACGCAAGAGCAGGTGCAACAGCGTGTATCCGCTGCTGTATGTATTCCAGTTTTTGTTTTCTGGGCAAAAGCCAATGATTTACTACTATGTAAATTATCAGTGAATATCGTTTTTTATAACTTTGTCATGTCTATTACCTAAAATTTATAAATATGAGAAAGAACAACGAATTTTTCAGAACAAAGTTCCTTAGACTGTCCACATGTTTTTTAGTGTCAGTAGCCTCTGTGTCAAGCCTCCTTTTGTCCGCTTCGTGCAGCGATGATGACAATGTTCCACCCGATGTGACCAAAAAGAATCCCACTACTTTTATAAAAGATGCAGAAAAAGTGGCCATGTTGCGCTCCATGAAAGATGTGGATGGCAGCGGAAGGTTGTATGAAATCAATTATACGGCCGACTATAAACTTGATGACGTGTTAAAGTCTGGTTTCACAGAAACCAACTAACTCTTCAACTATGTAGCCTATCTACTTTACGACAGCCTCCCCGGCAAAAAGGCACAGGTTTCGTTCGATGCCGGATGCAGTGCCTTTGCAGTACCCGACAGGCAAAGCGGTAATTTCTTGATGGGGCGCAACTACGACTTCTGTCATGCCACAGAAGACGGCAAAGGCTACAAGTCGATAGCGGCTATCATAGTTCACACGGCTCCTGAGGGTGGAAAGAAATCAATCTCCATGGTGGATGGCATGCAATTAGGTTTTGGCCAGGGATTTTATACCGATGGCAAGAGCGACCTCTCCCCGCTGATGGGATTGCCCTACGCTGCCCTTGACGGCATTAACGAAGACGGATTCGCCATTGGTGTCCTGGCGCTGAGAGAGAATCAGACGAAACAGAATGACAAAAACAAGCCGCGCATAGGTACAACGACAGCCATACGTATGCTGCTCGACCGTGCATCCACCGTCAAGGAAGCCCTGGCAATGCTTGCAGGCTATAATATGGACATGCAGGGCAGTGGACGCAGCAACTACCACTATTTCATGGCCGATGCCACAGGAGACTATGCCATCGTGGAATACACTCTTGAAAAGGGCGAAACTATACCTACTGTAATGGAAAAGTTCACCGGCAATGACACCCTGCGCTGCGTCACCAACTTCTATGTCTCACCCACGATGGTGGGTACAAACGATGGATGGGGATCCCTGCATGGCAAGGAACGCTATTGGACGTTAAGAAACTGTCTCGCGCGCAACAACTACTGTCTTGATTCCAAACAAGCCATGTCCCTGCTACAAGACGTCTCACAGCCAGCGGACTTGAAAAATATCACATCACAGACTCAATGGTCGTGCCTCTACAACCTCAGCGAAAAGACACTTCGTCTGGCCATCCTGCGAGAATATGGGAAAATCTACAACTTTAAGGTAGAATAGTCCTGGTATGAAAACAATGTTTGGTAAAATGCTACGACTGAGAAAAGTCAAAACCATACTATGGGCAGCACCGATGTTGATTTGCTCGTTGCTCCTCAACATGGGATGCTCAGATGATGATGATTCATCCATGGGAGGACAAGGGGGACAGGAGATGACAGATACGACGGCCATTTCCCTGACTTATCACCACTTTATTGCTTCTGACGATGTCATTATCCTGGATGCCGACACTACACGGATTTCTGTCAGCAAGGCTTTAGCCGACAAGTTGGGCATCACTCATTTTGCCGGTCGGCCGCTGGCCGTATGGCAGAAGGTGAACTGTCTGCCATATATCAGGCGCGCCACTTCTGAGCGCCTGGAGGACAACCGCTATATCCTGACCGTTGACGAGAGTGCATCACTGGCCGACGTGTTGCCAGAGGATGCGGAATTCAATTTTGATACGAAGTTGCATGTCAACCACCAGGCCACGAAATCACGGACTAGCGCCGGAGGTTCTAATCTCGTAGAGGATATATCCTCACGGTATATGGAAGGCGACACCATTCATCCTGCGGTGATTCTCTATACCGACCAGGGAGGAGCAGGGGAAGACGTGCAGGTGGAGGACGATATCCTTCTGGACGGCAATGCTTTTAATAAAACCGACGGCAATGAGGGCTATGACTCTGGCGCGAATCGTTTTGCACGATTCACCGGGAGCCATCTGCGAGAGTTGTGCGAAAGGCACGGCTTGTATCTCGCAATGGATGTCTATTCGGTCTAAGAAAAGAGGGGCCGCTGATTGTCCCACTTTTTGGCTCGCTCCATGCCATTTAGCACTACGCCTACGATGATTTATCAAGGACATAGGTGAATGGCCATTGTTTATGTTCACAATGCAAAGATAACACTTTTTGTTTAATTAGTCGAGCCTTTTTGATTAGAATTGCTCCATTGTGCATAGACTCTATACATTCCCACATGGGCCAGGTGAATTTCTGATAGACAGAATCTAAGGAATGTATTTCGACGAGGTTGAGTCCGATAACATGTTTTTTGAGGTCTGTATTGCGGTATTGCTTCTTTACGACAGCATAGGCGCGTCCCATATCCTCAAAAATGTAGGGCGCAACGTCGGCGAAAGGTTCCGATTCAAGACCATCCATAGTGATAATATAACACTCGGGAACCACATCATTATATGTGACCCCCCCACCAGTATGCCACTATCTTCGAACAGATAAATAGGTGATGCGGCTTTATTCTTAAAAAAAACAGCATTTTTTTTGGTAAAAAACTTGCAAATGCGAAATATTATCATTAACTTTGTAGCATCAAAATACGAGAAGAATGGAAAGTACGGAGATTATAAAGAACGCAGGCCTAAAAATCACTCCGCAACGTAAAGTGGTTTATGAGGTTATGATGGAATTGCGTCATGCTGCGATTGATGAAATAATCAAGTGTGTGCAATCCAAAGATAATGAGATAACCATCTCAACCATCTATCGCATTCTTGATTCGTTTTGCAAGGCTAATCTGTTGTCACTTGTGTTCCATCCCGAAGTGGGGAAAAGCTATTATGACATTACCGTGACAGAGCATCACCACATATTCGAGGGAGAGAGCATCTTGGATTATATGGATGAAGAGCTTACGGAATTGATACGACAGTATTTGAAAGAAAAGAATTTTGCATCGGTTGACATTAGCCGAATACAGGTGCAGATAACGATAAATAATCCAAAGTTAAACACTAAAAAGTAAAAACTATGAGAAGTATCACGACTTTCGATTTGCAGTATGCACATCGGTTCTATGGCTTCCAAGGCGAAGCCCAGTATCTTCACGGTCACACTGGCACACTGACCATTGAGGTGGAAGATACGGTTGAAGAAGGTGTAAACATGGTGTACCCTTGTAACGAAATCCAAAAGGTGGCATGGAGCCTGTTGAAGAATTTTGACCATGCCTTGGTTCTCCGCGAAGATGACCCTTTGCTTCCTGCCATTCTTGATGTGTATGAAAAGCAAGGCATCAAAAACGGCCATCCGCAAAACAAAATGAAAGGAGAGGCCTTCAAGACAGAATTGGCAACGGCTTACCCCGATGCCCGTCTGGTTGTTACCAAAGAAACCATGACAGTGGAAGGTATGATTAAGATTGTATATGACTTGTTGAAAGACAAACTGAACATCGCTAAGATCACTTTCACAAGCGGTGTGAATGCCGCGTCTGCCGAGTTTACCACAAAGAATAACATCGACCGTTGTCCTCTTTGCGGTGTCGCCCTCAATGCGGATGGAGTATGCCCAAAATGTGGTTATCGGAAAAAATAATCCACGGAAAGCTGCATATAAAATAAAGTAATGATGAAAATATGGGGCTGTGTCGTAATTAAGGTTTACGGCGCAGCCTCTTATTTTACAAGTTAGAAAAATAATTTGAAATTCGGCTAATGGCTTCAACCTTTGTTTCCATAACCACATCGGCATACACCTGTGTTGAATTTATGCTAGTATGTCCGAGCAACTTGCCTACTGTGTACAAGTCACCTCCGGCAGCCAGTGTCAGCACGGCAGATGTGTGACGGCTCGTATGGAAACTGACATTTTTCGTAATCCCTGCATCCGCAGCCATTTTTTTAAGATACCTGTTACATACTCCCAATATAGTCAGTTCAAACACCTTTTGGCTCGGCTTGCATCCGTTTCGCTCAGGTAACCAATGCAAAGCCGATTGGTTTAGAGGGATTATTTTCAAATGGGTCATTAGGAGGCTCATGACAGAGGGACAATGGTCGGTTATCACATATAATGCATTCTACGGCAACAAAGAGAAGAAAGTAGGATAAACTCTTGCACAATTCAACTAATAGTATTAACTTTGTGACGCCAAGACAAGAGAACGCTCGGGATTGTCCGCATGCTCTGGATGGCGCAGCAACCAATGTTCAACCACTTTTCGAATATTAGGGAGTACTATAAAAAATAACAATATCGTACAGCAGAAATGGACTATTGTTTCATTCCATCTTCATATATTTATGTTACTTTGTACAAAAACATCGTTTTTAGATAAAAACAATAAGTAAATACAATATTTTATAATTTCACATACAAAAGAAATAAACGATATGAGAAATTCACAGACACAACGAATTAAGGTGGTAATCAATATAACCCACCTTAAAAAATCAATGCTTGCGGCCTTTGTTGCACTCTTCGTCGCAACTGCGAACGCACAAACCATCAAAGGCGTTGTGACAGACGCTGACAACGGGGAGCCCATCATCGGTGCAACGATCAAGGTGAAGGAGACATCGAAAGCTGTCGTGACAGATATGAACGGCAAATATTCGATAACAGGTCTCACAACAGGCCGTTACACCATTGAAGCTTCGTACATAGGTTACCAGCCAGCCGTCATCCCCGAGATTCTCGTTACGGAGGGCAAGGAGGTGGTCATCAACGTCCCCATAAGCGAGAGCTTGAACGAGCTGGGAGAAGTAGTGGTGAAGCCTCGCATCAGCAAGGAAAGCGCTGTGAACAAGATGGCTCTTGTCGGGGCGAGGATGCTCAGCATGGAAGAGGCAAGCCGATATGCAGGAGGATACAGCGACCCGGCGCGCCTCGTCACAGCCTTTGCCGGTGTGGCTGGCAACAGCAACGACAACGGCGTGTCGGTGCACGGCAATGCGCCGCAGGCCATGCAGTGGCGACTTGAGGGCGTGGAGATCTTCAGCCCGAACCACTTCACCGACGCCTTCAACATGGGCACAGGACTCGTCAGCGCACTCAACTCCAATGTTCTCGACAACTCCGACTTCCACCTCGGAGCCTTCACAGCCGAGTACAGCAATGCCCTCTCAGGCGTGTTTGACATGAGAATGCGCGCAGGCGACAACGACAGCTACCACCATGCGCTCCAGATAGGCACGCTGGGCCTCGAAGGCACATCGGAAGGCCCCATAAGTAAGAAGACAGGATCATCCTACCTCGTCAACTACCGCTACTCCGTCACCACCATCGCCCGTGAGATAGGACTCCTCTCCCTCGACGGCGACCAGGCCGACTTCCAGGACTTCAACTTCAAGCTCAACTTCCCGACAAAGAAGGCTGGCACATTCTCCGTCTTCGGAGTAGGACTGAAGGACAAGTACTGGCTCGAGCTCGAAGACCCCTCAAAGTGGGAGAGCATGTATGACCAGGAGTACACGGTCAGCAATCAGACAATGCTCGCTGGCGGCGTCAACCACAAGGCGTACCTCGGCAAGAACTGGAACATCAACAGCACCATAGCAGCCTCCTACTTCAAGAACGATGGAGACCAGAGCTACTATGACGGACAGCCCAACCAGGCCAACAAGCTCGGCAACTGCCTGCCCTACATAAGGATGCGCCAGAACAACTCGCAGTTTACAGCCACAACGAATGTGCAGAAGCGTTTCAGCCCTAAGTTCCAGTCCAAGATTGGTGCCACATACACAGAGTACTTCTTCGACATCGACCTCAAGATGGCTCCAAAGGTAGGAGCCGCCATGCCTGCACAATCAATCTATACAGCCGACAGCCACACTGGCCTGTTCAACGCCTATATAGCCAACTCGTGGAACATGAGCCGCTGGCTTACCTTCACCTTTGGTCTGAATACCCAGTATTTCCGCCTCAACGACGACGTGTCAGTTGAGCCACGCGCAGCCTTCCAGTGGAATCCGGACGAGAAGAACCAGTTCTCTGTGGGTTACGGCATGCACAGCAAGACAGAGAAGATGGACACATACTTTGTCTATGACCAAAATGAGGGCTTTGTAAACAAGGACCTCAAACTGAGCAAGGCTCACCACATCATCGGTTCGTACATCCACCGATTCAACGACCAGCTCAACCTACGCGTGGAGGCATACTACCAGAGCCTCTTCGACCTTCCCGTGACTGAAGACGGCAGCTACTGCACCATCAACCGCCGCTATTATTACGAGGAGCGCGAGCTCGTGAGCAAAGGCAAGGGACGCAACTATGGCATAGACGTCGCACTGGAGCAATACATGCACAAGGGTTACTACTGGATGGTGGACGGTTCGCTCTACAAGTCAGAGTACAAGGGTGGCGACAATATATGGCGCGACTCACGCTACAACCGTACCTTCATGGTCAAGGTGCTCGGCGGTAAGGAATGGATGCTCGGCAAGAGAAGGCAGAACGTGCTGAGTGTCAACGGCAAAGTCACCCTGCAAGGCGGTCAGAGATACACTCCTGCCGATGTGGCGGCAAGCAAACTGAACTACGAGGCTGGCAGACCAGATGTCGTGTACGACGAGACAAAGGCTTTCTCTGAGCAGTACGACCCTGCATGCATCGTAGACTTCACCATCAGCTACAAGATAACAGGCAAGAAGTGCAACCACACCATAGCCTTCGAAGGTCTCAACCTCTTGCAGAAAAAAGTGCCTTACGAGAACACTTACAACTACAAGAAGAACACTGTGGAGACTTACGACTCAGGCATCTCACTGCCAAACGTGTACTACCGCATCAGCTTCTAATGGTGGGTTCTATTAATTCCCACCGTCAAAAGGCTTTAGGTGGGTTCTATTAATTCGCTTTGTCAGATTTTTGATTTATCTCTGAGTGCAGAGTGTCTCCACTCCACCGGCAATGCTTTCGCAAAAACGTTAACAGACTCCGATGAAGCAAGTGCTACAGACTGCAATCTGTCGAAAAACGGCAATAAGGCTGACGGATTCTATGCATTGGGCATAGCACCGATCGTTGCAAACAAGATTAACGTAAAGGCAAGGTATGATCTGTATAGGAGCAATGGGGAATGGAACGCAGCAAAAACATTCTATGAAGTGGGTGCCGACTACTTGTTCACGAAGAATTTGAAGCTGTCTGTAGAGTATGCGCTCGTCAACGACCGTACGCTCGACAAGCATAATTACAGCTTGGCAAATGCAGAACTTTCCATAAAGTTCTAATGTATGACATGCCCGTCATGCAAATCGAGTAGGAGGAAAACGAAGCAGTTTTCTTCCTACTTTCGTTTTCCGACCTCTCACACCACCGTACGTGCCGTTCGGCATACGGCGGTTCTCTAATTGCTATGCAATTTGGTATAGATGCCAAGAAGTGAGGGATAACATTGCCTAACAAGTCCATCGTTCGTTATGGCACACTTTAGAATAGGGCTCGTCGCTATGCGCCAATACCCCTTGAGGGTATTTGCCCATTGCCATGCCCTCCATCTGCCAATACCACATTTCATGAGGTTCGTGAAACGAGTACGGACTCGTTTCCAACATTTCCAGATATAACACCGTATGCGTCTATGATACCATTCCTCCGTTCTTTGGAGAAATGTTTTCATATCTGCCAGATAGTAATATCCTATCCAACCACGGATGTATTCCGTCAAGCGGTTCTTCAACCACGATAAACCTTTGCCGTTACTGCGCTTGGTAATGGATTTCAGTAAAATTAAAAATTCCATCAATTGTTAAATTCCCCTCTCTGACCAGTCGCTTCTGTCAAGATTGCGGTAGCCCACGGCTTCTGCAATATGGGGAAGTTGTACCTGCTCACTGCCATCAAGGTCGGCAATGGTGCGTGCCACCTTGAGAATCCTGCTATAGGCACGGGCAGAGAGTTTCAATCGCTCCATAGCCATGCGCAACATGTCCATGGATGAGGCATCGGGTTCGGCAAACTGATGCAGCATGCGCTCCGTCATTTGGGCATTGCAGTGGATGCCCTTGTAATCCATAAACCGTTCCTCCTGCATTTTGCGAGCGGCAATGACTCTGGCGCGAATCGTTTCGCTCGATTCACCGGGAGCCATCTGCGAGAGTTGTGCGAAAGGCACGGCTTGTATCTCGCAATGGATGTCGATACGGTCGAGCAACGGACCACTGATCTTGTTCATATACCGTTGTATCTGTCCGGGCGTGCAGGCACAACTGTGAGTGGGGTCGCCATAATAGCCGCAAGGACATGGATTCATGGAGGCTACAAACATAAACGAACAGGGATACTGCACGCTGTATTTCGCACGGCTGATGGTGATACAGCGGTCCTCCAAAGGCTGGCGCATCACCTCCAGCACCGACCGGTTGAACTCAGGCAACTCGTCGCAGAACAGCACACCATTGTGTGCCAAACTGATTTCACCGGGTTGCGGATTCTGTCCGCCACCAACCAATGCCACCTGCGAGATGGTGTGGTGTGGCGCTCTGAATGGTCGTTGCGAGATGAGACTGGTGTCGCGCGATAGTTTACCTGCCACACTATGAATCTGTGTGGTCTCCAAACTTTCGCTGAGCGATAATGGAGGCAGAATACTTGGCAGGCGTTTCGCCATCATCGATTTACCACTTCCCGGAGGACCTATCATGATGAGATTATGTCCACCGGCAGCCGCCACTTCCAGTGCGCGCTTCACACTTTCCTGTCCGCGCACATCAGCGAAGTCGAGTTCAAACTGTGATTGCTGTTCATAAAACTCTTTGCGCGTATCGATAACCGTAGGGGCTATCTCCGATGAACCATTGAAGAAATTGGCGACATCGATGAGGGTTTCCATGCCATACACCTCTATTTGGTTGACCACAGCCGCTTCGCGGATGTTCTGTTTCGGCACGATAAGACCTTTGAAATGTTCGGCGCGTGCCCGAATGGCTATGGGCAGTGCACCGCGTATGGGTTGCAACCTGCCGTCAAGTCCCAACTCACCCACCATCATGTAATCATTCAGCCGACTCCCGTCAACCTTTCCGCTTGCCGCCAGAATACCGATAGCCAATGGCAAGTCATAGCCGCTACCCTCCTTTTTGATATCGGCAGGCGATAGATTGGCGGTGATGTCCATCATCGGCATCTTCAATCCGTTGTTCTGTAGTGCCGCCCTGATTCTGTCATAGCTCTCACGCACAGCAGTATCGGCAAGTCCCGTCAGGTGGAATTGCACTCCGCGAGTCATGCTCACTTCTACTTTTACCGTGGTCACTTCAAGTCCGTTGACGGCGGCACAAAAGGTATTGACTAACATATTTATAGTTCTTTGTAGCGTTATTGATGTACTGAAAAGTACGTTGCCATGCCGGTCATCATCCGGCACAGTCTGATTGTGGTCACAAAGTTAAGCAAAATTATGCAAATCCACAATATTCTTCCCACATAATATTGTTACACAGCAAGAAGTGGTAGGTAAGTACCTTGTCAGTCCTATCCAACTACCCTTCTGCTGAAATAGCAGGATGATATGATATTTCCGTTTCTTTCGTAAGTGTGTTCCGTCAGAATTGAAATCTGATGACCGATTGAGGATAAAAATGACTTTTCATTTTGTTATCCACCTATTTTATTGTAATTTTGCACCCATGAACCAGATAGCTGACTATGAAATCATGGCTCCTGTGGGTAGCCATGACTCGCTGGCTGCGGCACTAAAAGCCGGAGCAGACTCGGTGTATTTCGGCATCGAGAAACTCAATATGCGTGCTCACAGCGCATCGGCATTTACTATCGACGACCTGCGGGAAATCGCTGCAACATGCAATGCACAAGGGGTAAAGACCTATCTCACGGTCAATACCATCATCTATGGTGAGGATATTCCGCTCATGCACGAGATTGTGGATGCTGCCAAAGAGGCTGGCATTTCTGCAGTGATCGCATCGGATGTGGCGGTGATGACCTATTGCAACCGTATCGGGCAAGAGGTACATCTCTCTACCCAACTGAATATTTCGAATATCGAGGCATTGAAATTCTATGCCCAGTTTGCCGATGTAGTGGTATTGGCACGCGAGTTGAACCTCGACCAGGTGGCTGAAATCTATCAGCAGATAGAAGAACAGCACATCTGCGGACCGAGCGGACAACAGATCCGTATCGAGATGTTCTGTCATGGCGCCTTGTGTATGGCTATCAGCGGCAAGTGCTATATGAGTCTTGACAATACCGGACGCTCTGCCAATCGCGGTGAGTGTATGCAGATCTGCCGCCGCTCTTACCTGGTGACCGATCGGGAGACAGGCATCGAACTGGAGATAGACAATAAGTATATCATGAGTCCGAAAGACCTGAAGACCGTGCGCTTCATCGACAGAATGATGAAGAGTGGCGTCCGTGTGTTTAAGATTGAAGGTCGTGCCCGCGGTCCCGAATATGTCAAAACTGTAGTGGAATGTTATAAGGAAGCCATTCAGAGTGTCCTCGACGGAACATTTACCGAGGAGAAGAAGGATGACTGGGACGAACGCCTTGCTACCGTTTTCAACCGCGGTTTCTGGGACGGATACTATCAAGGACAGCGCCTTGGAGAGTGGAACAGCCATTACGGATCGTGTGCCACAGAGCGCAAAGTATATGTGGGCAAGGGCATGAAATACTTCTCGAAACTTGGTGTTGCCGAGTTCTCATGCGAGGCTTGTGAGTTCTCAGTAGGCGACAAGATGCTCATCACCGGTCCTACCACTGGCGCACTCTATGTGACGGTAGAGGAAATCCATGACGATACCCATGCCGTGACAACCGCACAGAAAGGCACTCGCGTATCGTTCAAAGTTCCAGAGAAGGTGCGCCCCAGCGATAAACTCTTTAAGATTATCAAAAACAACGAAGATTAAACACACCTATAATATATATTTATGACCATCAACGAAATTCAAGACGAGATTATCGATGAGTTTTCCGGTTTCGACGACTGGATGGACAAATATCAACTGCTGATCGACTTGGGCAACGAACAAGCACCCCTCGATGAGCGCTATAAGGTGGAAAGCAACCTGATAGACGGTTGTCAAAGCCGTGTGTGGCTACAGGCTGACTATGCTGACGGCATCATTACCTTTACGGCAGAGAGCGATGCACTTATCGTGAAAGGTATTGTGGCATTGCTCATCCGTGTGCTCAGCGGACATACACCGCAGGAAATACTCGATGCAGACCTGTATTTCATAGAGCAGATAGGACTGAAAGAGCATCTGTCACCCACTCGCAGCAACGGTTTGCTGGCTATGGTGAAACAGATGCGTATGTATGCATTGGCATTCCGCACTAAAGAACAAGGATAAACACAATAAAAGACTGACGACGATGGCAAAGAAAGAAAAGGAACTCACACCGATGATGAAACAGTTTTTCGACCTCAAGGCAAAGCACCCTGAGGCACTCTTGCTGTTTCGTTGCGGTGACTTTTATGAGACCTATTGCGACGATGCCATCACTGCCTCGCAGGTGTTGGGCATCACTTTGACTCACCGAAACAACGGTGCAGGCGCCAAAGGCGATGCCATGGCGGGCTTCCCGCATCATGCACTCGATACTTATCTGCCGAAACTCATTCGTGCAGGTATGCGTGTGGCTATCTGCGACCAGTTGGAAGACCCGAAGTTGACCAAAAAACTGGTGAAGCGTGGCATTACCGAACTGGTGACACCGGGTGTTGCCATGCAGGATAATGTGCTGAACTATAAGGAAAACAACTTCCTGGCTGCTGTACATTTCGGTAAAGGACTATGCGGTGTGGCTTTCCTCGATATCTCAACGGGCGAATTCCTTACCGGTGAAGGCACTGCCGACTATGTGGAGAAACTCATGTCCAACTTCCAACCGAAGGAGGTGCTCTATAACCACAACCGCAAAGCTGAATTTGAACGCAACTTCGGTGTGCGGCTTTGTACCTTTGAAATGGAAGACTGGGTGTTTACCGAACAGGCTACACAACAGAAACTGCTGCGCCATTTCCATGTGAAGTCGATGAAAGGCTTCGGTGTTGACCATTTGAAAAGCGGCATGGTGGCTGCCGGTGCCATCCTTCAGTATCTGGAACAGACCCTCCATAACCATATCTCACATATCACATCGCTCAACCGTATTGAGGAAGACCGCTATGTGCGCTTGGATAAGTTTACCGTACGGTCGCTCGAACTGTTGGGCACGATGCAGGAAGACGGTAAGTCATTGCTGTCGGTGATAGACCGCACCGTATCGCCGATGGGCGGTCGCCAGTTGCGTAGATGGGTCGTCTTTCCGTTGAAAGATCCTAAGCGCATCAACGAACGCCTTGATGTGGTGGATTATTTCTTCCGTCAACCGGAGTTCAGACTGTGTGTGGATGATCAGTTGCAGCGCATCGGCGACTTGGAGCGCATTGCCTCCAAAGTGGCTACAGGAAAGGTTTCACCTCGCGAAGTGGTGCAGTTGAAAACTGCTTTGCAAGCCATATCTCCCATCAAAGAGACCTGTCTGTCTGCCGACAATGACGCTATTGTGCGGGTAGGGCGCCAACTGCAGTTGTGTGAAGAACTGCGCGATAGAATAGAACGCGAAGTGAACAACGATCCGCCACAACTGGTGCAACGCGGTGGGGTGATACGTTCTGGCGTCAATACTGAACTCGATGACTTGCGCAATATTGCTTATTCGGGTAAGGACTACCTGATGAAGATACAGGAGCGCGAAACAGAATTGACGGGAATTGCTTCGTTGAAAATCGGCTATAACAATGTGTTTGGCTATTATCTGGAGGTGCGCAACACCTATAAAGACAAGGTGCCTGCCGCCTGGATTCGCAAGCAAACGCTGGCGCAAGCCGAACGTTACATCACCCAGGAACTGAAGGAATACGAAGAGAAAATACTCGGTGCGGAGGATAAAATCCTTTCACTCGAACAACGGCTCTTTGCCGAACTGGTCACAGCCTTGCAGGATATCATCCCACAACTGCAGACCAATGCACAGGTAGTGGCCTATCTCGACTGCCTGTTGTCGGCAGCCAAGGTGGCTGAGGAAAACCATTATGTGCGACCGGTCATCGATGAAACCGATGTGATCGACATCCGTCAGGGTCGTCACCCCGTGATAGAACAGCAACTCCCGATAGGCGAACATTTCGTGCCCAACGATATTCACTTGGACCGCGAACGTCAACAGATTATGATTATCACCGGTCCAAATATGGCAGGTAAGTCGGCTTTGCTCCGCCAGACCGCCCTTATCGTGCTCATGGCACAGATGGGAAGCTTTGTACCGGCAGACAGTGCACATATAGGATTGGTGGATAAGATATTCACCCGTGTCGGTGCCAGCGATAATCTGTCGCTCGGCGAATCTACCTTTATGGTGGAAATGACCGAGGCGTCTAATATATTGAATAATGTTACACCACGGTCACTGGTGCTCTTTGACGAGCTGGGACGTGGAACGAGTACTTACGACGGTATCTCAATAGCATGGGCTATTGTGGAATATCTGCATGAAAACCAGCGCGCACAGGCTCGCACGCTCTTTGCCACCCATTATCATGAGTTGAACGAGATGGAGAAAAACTTCAAACGCATCTGCAACTATAATGTGAGTGTGAAGGAGAAGGATGGCAAAGTGATATTCCTGCGCAAACTGATGAAGGGCGGTTCGGAACATTCATTCGGTATCCATGTGGCAGAAATAGCCGGTATGCCGAAGTCCATTGTGAAGCGTGCCAACGTGATTCTTCAACAACTGGAGGCAGACAATGCGCAAGTGGGCACGGCAGGTAAGCCTACTGCGGCTATTGCCGATAGCAGGGAAGGCATGCAGTTGTCGTTTTTCCAACTCGACGACCCTGTGCTTTGTCAGATTCGCGATGAGATATTAGGGTTGGACATCAACAACCTTACCCCCGTTGAGGCACTCAACAAACTGAACGAAATCCGTAGAATCGTTTCTGGGAAATAAACGATTCCGTATCTGAAAATCAGAAAAGTCTTTGTTTGAAAACATAGCCGTGGCGTTTCATCCTTACAGCATGGGCAGTGTAAGGATGAAGCGTGCACCGCCAACGTAGTCTTTGTCAACCACAATAGTACCACCAAGCAGTTCGCTGACTTTGCGGCAAATGGGGAGTCCGAGACCGAATCCCTGTTTGAACAGATCTACTTTGTAGAATCTGTCGAACACCTTTTCTTGATGAGCCAACGGTATGCCGATACCTGTATCGGTAACGGTAAACTGTAAGGTCTTCGACGCTTTGTCGGCATGGAAACCGAGTGTTACCGATCCACTCTTCGTAAATTTGATGGCATTGTCCATCAGTTGTGAGAGCACACGACACAGTGCAATCTTATTGGTCTTGATGGTGAAGTCGTCTGGCTCGGTGTTCTCGGCAATCAGTTGCAGTCGTCCCTTGTTCTTTTCTTCAGCATCTCCGATGATGGTTTTTAAGAAACTTCCAACGTTTACCATATCCTCACAAACAAACTTTTTATTGCTGCTGTATTGTGCAATATCGAGCAATTCGTTGAATATGGTGGTGATCATGTTGCTATTCTCATTGATGCTGTTCACCATCTCCGTATGTTCTTCGGGCGATATTTCGTATTCTGGATTGCCGATGAGTTGCGCATATCCTGTAATGATATTGAGTGGTGTGCGTATCTCATGGCTGACATGTTCGATAAATGCTGTCTTCATACGGTCCGACTCCGTGGCTTGCTCCAGTGCCACACTGAGTTCACTGTTCTTTTGCTCGATGGTTTTCTGATAGCGGCGGCGCATCAGATGGTGGTAGATGATGGATATGAGTGCCAGAGTGAGCATGACGCAGATGGTAAAGAGCGATGCTGTCAACATCTTGCGGTTCTTGTCTGCCATGTGTTTGGTACGGTTATAGATCGACATCTGCGTATCTATTTCGCTCATACTGTCGAAGAGCATGTCGGTATCCAGCGAGTCGCGACGCATTTTAATCTTGCGAAATTCATCAAGGGCAAGGTCATAGCGATCCATCATCTTGTAGATTTGGATGCGCAATCCCGGTTTGTCGATTGCTTCAATCTCGTTGTTGTCGGCATTGATCAACTGCAGTGCTGATTGATAGTCGCCTGAGAAAGCCAGATCCATGGCTTTCATGAGTGCCACACCGTTGTTGTCAAATTCGGGATGTTTTCTTTGAATACTGAAGAAATCCCGATAGATTTTATCAAAGCTCCATCTGTCTTTATGATAGAAGTATAGTTTTCCTTTTAGCATGAGATAGGCTTTGTGGTATTCTGGTTTATGGCTGGCACGGGTGAGATCGCCCAGTTTCTCTATCCACTGGTCTGCTTCTTTAGGCGAACCAACGAGTTTTAGTTCTGCCATCTGCGAATAGATGTCCATGCGCGACGGTGAATCCGTTGGTGCGCATTTCTCATTGGCTTTCTTATAGTAGTATTCTGCCAGTCGGTAGTTGCCTCTCAGGTGATAAATGCTGCCGAGCGTGTAGTCGATGAGTTGTACATAGGAGTCTTTGTTTTTCTCCTGTTCGATGTCTTTCAGAATGGTGTTCACCTTCTGCAAGGCTCTGTAGGTCTTGCCCAGATTGGCATCGAAAATCACTTCCTGACTGCGAATGGTATAATATAGCTCCTTATCATTGTGGTCCAGCAGATAGTCTTTCATCTGCTTTGCCGCTTTGTAATACTCCTGCTCGTCTTTGCCTTTTTGGTAGAGGTCAAAGTAGTGGAGTGTCATTTTTACATAGGCAGTATCTTGCGAATGGTGTGACGCTTGTGTAGTGATACTTCCACACAGTGACAGGATGATGAGAAGGAGCAGGTTTCGCATAGTGGCTATTCCTTTTTAGGTTTTCTGAACATGCAGCAGATGCCGATGATAATGAAGGGGATGGACAGGATTTGTCCCATGTCGAGCGGTAGCGAAGTCTCGAAAGCCTCTTGCACTTCTTTCGTGTATTCTATGAAGAAACGGAAAGTGAAAATGTATGTCAGACAGAATCCAAAGAACCAACCGGTTCCGATGCGGTTTGTCATGCGCTTATGGAGTGGCCACATGATGGCAAAGAGAATGGCGTAGGCAATCGCTTCATAGAGTTGTCCAGGGTGGCGTGGTGCTGAATCGACGCGCTCAAAGATGAATGCCCAGGGCACATCGGTAACCTTTCCGATGATTTCGGAGTTCATCAAGTTGCCGAGTCGGATAAAGCAGGCGGTCACACCCGTAGCTATTGCGATATTGTCGAGTACGGTCCAGATGCTGAGTTTGGTGCGCTTCACATAGAGCCAGAGGGCTATCATCAGTCCGAGGGTACCTCCGTGGGAGGCGAGACCTTCGTAGCCCGTGAACTTCCATCCGCCATCTGCCATGAAATGGATGGGCAGCAACATCTCTACGAATCCCTTTCCGCTGGTGAGGAAATAGTCGGGTTGATAGAAGATGCAGTGGCCGAGACGTGCTCCGACAAGTATTCCCACGAAGCAGTAAAAGAATAGCGGATCAAAATACTCGTCTTTGATGTGCTGTTCGCGATAGAGGCGGCGCACGGTGAAATAGGCCAGCGCCAGTCCGAGAAGCCAGCATAGGGAATACCAGCGGAATGGTCCGAATGAGATGCTGGGGTTCCAGACAATGAAGTTGATAAGGTTAAGCATGTCTCGTAGATGAATTTAAGTAATCAATGAGTGAGTGTCCGTTGCGCCACCTTTCATGGAAAGGGGCGCCATGGCTTATACGTTGAAGCGGAAGTGCATGATGTCACCATCCTGCACGATGTACTCCTTGCCTTCAATGCCCATTTTTCCGGCTTCGCGTACAGCGGCTTCCGATCCATACTGGATATAGTCGTCGTATTTGATGACCTCTGCACGGATGAATCCTTTCTCAAAGTCAGTATGGATAACTCCGGCACATTGTGGTGCTTTCCATCCTTTGTGGTAGGTCCATGCCTTGACTTCCATTTCTCCGGCGGTGATGAATGTTTCGAGGTTCAACAGGGAGTAGGCTTTCTTGATGAGTCGGTTCACACCGCTCTCTTCCAGTCCGAGTTCTTCCAAGAACATCTGTTTGTCCTCGTATGATTCCAGTTCGGCAATGTCTTCCTCGGTCTTGGCGGCTATCACCATGGCTTCGGCACCTTCCTCCTGTGCCAGTGCTTCAACACGTCGGGTGTAGTCGTTGCCCTCTTTGGCATCCGATTCGCTGACGTTGCACACATAGAGCACGGGCTTTGCAGTCAGCAGGAAGAGGTTGCGCGCGCAGTCTTGTTCGTCTTTGCTCTCAAACTCTACGATGCGTGCGTTCTTTCCTTGGTCGAGCACTTCCTTATAGGCTTTTAGCACAGCCACCTCTATTTTTGCATCTTTATTGCCTGCAGCGGCAGCCTTTTCGGTTTTTGCCAAACGGCTCTCGATGGTCTCCAGGTCTTTCAACTGCAGTTCGGTGTCGATGATTTCTTTGTCGCGGATGGGGTCGATGGTGCCATCTACGTGGGTGATGTTATCATCTTCAAAGCAGCGGAGCACGTGGATGATGGCATCAGTCTCGCGGATGTTGCCCAGAAATTTATTACCAAGTCCTTCTCCCTTGGATGCTCCTTTTACCAGTCCTGCAATATCCACTATTTCACAAGTAGCGGGTACAATGCGTCCTGGGTGTACTATCTCAGCAAGTTTGGTGAGTCGCTCGTCGGGTACTGTGATTACTCCGACGTTGGGTTCTATCGTGCAGAATGGAAAATTGGCAGCCTGAGCTTTTGCACTTGACAGGCAGTTGAAAAGAGTGGACTTACCCACATTTGGAAGTCCCACTATACCACATTTTAAAGACATAGTTCTTCGTTTATTTCTATTTTAGTGCAAATTTATCAATAAATCGGCTAATTGCCAAACAAAAAACGGAATAATTATCAATTTTGCACAAATAGTATAACAGATGGCGCAATTATGGTGCTCATATGTCGGTGTGAATTCAAGTTAACAGGGGAATTATTGGAAAATGCTGGTTAAAAAATGTCAAGATAAAGCGTTTTGGTAATACTTTTTCTGCATGAAGAGGTTGTGCTGTCAAGCAAGGAATAGGGCATGACGTGTTTTTGTCCTATACATTGCTGCTGTGTGGTGGCATCATTACCTGCCCATGTCACTTATGTTTGATGGCAATTCAAATTGATTTGCTGAGCAATTCAAATTGATTTGCTGAGCAATTCAAATTGATTTGCTGAGCAATTCAAATTGATTTGCTGAGGAATGTGCCTTTTGTAGTGTTGCAAAGTGGTGGTGGTTAGCAGATTATGTGGCTTTTGGAAGATGACTTGGAAACGGTTGTTTTATGCCTTGTTGTGTTATGTGGGGGCAGAAAATTGTGGAGAGACGATGAAAACCGATGCACCATAGGAGGACACGGGAAATGCCGTGCTTACGGTAGTTAGTGGGAGGATGCAGTCCAACAACAAGGGCTGCAACAGGCACGAATGCTGTTGCAGCCCCATATCGTTGATGGTTATAGGGTGTCAGTGCGTTTTATTTCACTTCCCAGATGTCGTTGGTTTCGAGCAGTTCGGCAAAGTTGTGATACTTCTTCTGCTTCGATACCTCGTCGAGCTGTACGTGTACCGACTCGTCGTAAGTAGGTGCGTCAACGTCGCGGATAACACCGAGGGCGATGGGGAAGCCGTTTTCGTTGGACATCATAGCCAACTTCAACTGCAGGGTGTTGTCCTCACAATGGGCATCGTGTACCAATACATCATCGAGAGTATAGCCGTTTTCGCCGATTTTCACGACCTTGAGGCCGAAACCTTCCTGCACCAGACCAAATTCGTTGTTCTCACCGAACACGAGTTTCTCGCCGTGGCGCACATAGATAGCGTTCTTCTTGCGGCCTTCCTTGGTATATACCGACTCGTGGCAACCGTCGTTGAAGATAACGCAGTTTTGCAGAATCTCGCAAACGGCAGCACCCTTGTGCTGGTAAGCAGCCTTCAGGATGTCCTGAGTCTCGGCAGCATCAGTGGCAACGCTACGGGCAAAGAAGTGACCGCGAGCACCGAAACAGAGTTCAGCGGGGCGGAATGGATCCTCTACCGTGCCATAGGGGCTCGACTTAGAAACGAAGCCACGGGGTGAGGTGGGCGAGTACTGACCTTTTGTCAAACCGTAGATGCGGTTGTTGAGCAGAATCATGTTGAGGTCGATGTTACGACGCATGGCATGAATGAAGTGGTTACCGCCGATGGCAAGACCGTCACCGTCGCCACTGACCTGCCAGATGCAGAGGTCTGGGTTAGCCACTTTCGCACCAGTAGCAATAGCTGCAGCACGACCGTGGATGGTCTGCATGGCATAGGTGTTTACGTAATAGGGCAGACGGCTGGAGCAACCGATACCCGATATGACTGCCATGTTGTGGGGTGCAACACCCACTTCTGCCATGGCTTTATGGAGCGACGCCAGGAAGAAATGGTCGCCGCAACCCGGACACCAACGTGGCTGTCCCTTCTTATAGTCTTGGAATGTATATTCACTCATAACGCTTTACTTCTTTAAAATGTCCTCAAATGCCTTTACCAACTCTGCCACTACAAATGGCTGTCCCTTTACCTGATTGAACTGGTAGGGCACTAAGCCATCTACATTGGCACGCAGCCAAGTAGCCAACTGGCCGAGGTTCTGCTCGGCAATGACCACTTTCTTATATTTCGAGAGTACCTCTGCCGTGTTCTTAGGCAGTGGGTTGACATATTTGAACTGGGCTTGTGCCACTTTGTAGCCTTTGGCTTGCAGTTCCTGCATCGCACTTACAAGGTGACCGTAAGTAGATCCGAAACCTACGATGAGCAGGTCGGCATCGTCTTTGTCGCCCAGTACCTGCAAGTCGGGAACGGGGATTTTAGCCACCTTCTCGGCACGCAGACGACACATGTGGTCATGGTTTTCAGGATCTGTAGAGATGGCACCGGTATTACCGTCCTTCTCCAGTCCGCCAAGGATATGGGTGTAGCCCTCCTGTCCGGGGATTGCCCAGTAGCGAACCTTTGTTTCTTCGTCGCGGAAGTATGGGGTATAGTGGCCCTTCATCTCAGGAGTTACGTAGTGAGGCTTAATGGCTTGGAGCCCCTCCATGGTTGGCAACTTCCAAGCAGCAGATCCGTTGGCGATGAAAGCATCGGTGAGCAGGATGACGGGAGTCAGATGTTCGAGCGCTATCTTTGCTGCCTCGTAGGCGGCGTCAAAGCAGTCTGTGGGGCTCAGTGCGGCAATAACGGGCATTGGACTCTCACCGTTTCTGCCGAAGAGAGCTTGCAGCAAGTCGGTTTGCTCGCTCTTGGTGGGCAGACCTGTTGAAGGACCGCCACGCTGTACATCGACGATAACCAGTGGCAACTCGTCGATCACTGCCAAGTTCATCGCTTCGCTCTTCAGACATACACCAGGTCCGGAGGTGCTGGTAGCAGCCAATGCTCCGGCAAACGAAGCACCGATGGCTGAAGCGCATCCGCTGATTTCGTCTTCACACTGTACGGTGATGACACCGCATGACTTGTGTTTCGACAGTTCGTGAAGAATATCTGTGGCTGGAGTGATAGGGTAGCTGCCTAAGAAGAGATGCAGACCTGCCTTTTCGGCAGCAGCAATAAGACCGTAGGCAGTAGCCTTGTTACCCGTGATATCCATATAGCGTCCGGGCACCTTGGTCTTCGATTCGATGCGATAGGTAGCCGGTACGGATGAATGGGTATTGTGACCGTAGTCGTAACCAGCCTGCACCACCTTGATATTGTTCTCGGCAATGGCAGGTTTCTTGGCGAATTTCTCACGCAAGAAATTGGCAACGAGGTTCAAGTCGCGGTTGAAGAGCCAGCAAACCAAACCCAGCGCAAACATGTTGCGACACTTCAGAATGGCTTTGTTGTCCATGCCACTTTCTGCCAGACACGCTTTCACCATAGTGGTGAGCGGGCACTGGATGACACGATCGGGATCTACATGGAGTTCGCCGAGATAGTCGGGAGTGGCAAACTGTGCTTTCTCCAAGTCCTTCGGACCGAATGAATCGGTGTCGATGATGATGGTGGCTTGGGGCTTGGCATACTTCAGCTGTGTCTTCAGCGCTGCAGCGTTCATGGCTACAAGCACGTCACACTGATCACCAGGGGTATAGACCTTGCCAGCACCGATGTGAACCTGGAATCCGCTGACACCGGTCAGCGAGCCTTGTGGGGCACGGATATCTGCCGGATAATCTGGGAAAGTGGAAATACCATTACCTACGGTGGCGCTCACCGTAGAAAAGATGTTTCCGGCCAACTGCATACCGTCACCGGAATCACCCGAGAAGCGTACGACTACCTGGTCGAGCTCCTTGATTTCTAATTCTTCAGCCATAAAAATAAAAATCTAAATTGCTAAATGTGTTTGCAAAGGTACGATTAAAAGCGGAATAACAAAAAGAAAAGCATATATATTTTGTTTTTTGCGCGTTTTGCAGTAATTTTGTGAATGAATATGAAGAAAAATAGCAAAGACTACGTACGTCCATACTTGCGTTTCCTGAGGTTGCAACGCGGACTTTCCGACAATACGCTCGATGCCTATGAGCGCGATTTGCAGAAGTTGTTGGGCTATCTGCGCGATGAAAACAAAGATGTGTTTGACGTGCAGTTGCCCGACCTGCAACATTTCGCTGCGACACTCCACGATATCGGCATCGGGCCACGCTCCCAGTGTCGCATACTTTGTGGGGTGCGATCCTTCTTTCGGTTCATGCAGACCGACGGTTGGCGTGACGACGATCCGTCGGAACTGTTGGAGAGTCCGGTGCTCGGCACTCATCTGCCAGAGGTACTCTCCACCCGTGAGGTGGATATGCTCAAGGCAAGCATAGACCTCACCAAATGGGAAGGGCAGCGCAATAGGGCGATTATCGAAACGCTCTTTTCCTGCGGACTGCGTGTCAGCGAACTCGTCACACTCAAGCTCAGCAACCTCTTCATACAAGAGCGCTACATCAGAGTGGTGGGCAAAGGATCTAAAGAGCGTCTCGTACCCATCTCGCAGAAAGCCCTCGACGAAATTGAATTTTGGTTTGCCGACCGTCGGCAGATGAATATCAAGCCCGGCGAGGAAGATTATGTGTTCCTCAACCGACGTGGGGCGCATCTCACCCGAACCATGATACTCATCATGATCAAGCGCCAGGCTGTGGCTGCCGGTATTCAGAAAACCATCTCTCCCCATACCCTTCGACATTCGTTTGCTACGGCATTGCTGGAAGGAGGTGCCGATTTGCGTGCCATACAAATGATGATGGGCCACGAATCCATAGCCACCACCGAGATTTATACCCATGTGGATATGAGTACGCTACGCCAGCAGATATTGGAACATCATCCGCGTAACGTCAAAAACGAGGTTAAATAGGTATAAATGCTTGCAGAACACCGCCGTTTTATTTTGTCATATCCCGAAATCTGCGTAACTTTGCAGCCGAAAACAAAAATATAAGAAGATAAACATGTCATACCTTTTCTCATCAGAATCAGTATCTGAAGGCCATCCCGATAAGGTGGCTGACCAAATCAGTGACGCCATACTCGACCAGTTTCTGGCTTACGACGAGCATGCTCGTGTGGCTTGCGAAACCTTTGTAACTACCGGACAGGTGGTTATCATGGGTGAGGTTAGAAGCCGTGAATATATTGACTTGCAGACCATTGCCCGCAATACCATCAAGAAAATCGGCTATACCAAGGCCGAATATCAGTTTGACGGAGACTCCTGCGGCGTGCTTACCGCCATCCACGAACAGAGCGACGACATCAACCGTGGTGTTGACCGTGAGGATGACGAAGACCAAGGCGCCGGCGACCAAGGCATGATGTTTGGCTATGCAACCAACGAAACAGAGAACTACATGCCTGTTTCGCTCGACCTCTCACATCTTATCGTAAGCACTTTGGCTGATATTCGTCGCGAAGGAAAGGAGATGACTTATCTCCGCCCCGACTCTAAGAGTCAGGTGACCGTACAGTATAGCGACGACGGAACACCCGAACGCATCGATACCATCGTCGTTTCAACCCAGCACGATGAGTTTGACGATGACGACGAGCGCATGCTTGCCACAATCAAGGCTGATGTGCTCAACATCCTCATACCACGCGTTAAAGCACAGATCAAGAGCGAGAAGGTGCTCAAGCTCTTCGACGATCAGATCAAGTACTACGTCAACCCAACGGGTAAGTTTGTTATCGGTGGTCCTCATGGAGATACCGGACTTACCGGTCGTAAGATCATTGTAGATACTTACGGAGGTAAGGGTGCACACGGTGGCGGTGCTTTCTCTGGTAAAGACTCTTCTAAGGTCGATCGTTCTGCTGCCTATGCCGCACGCCATATCGCTAAGAACATGGTGGCTGCCGGAGTAGCCGACGAGATGTTGGTACAGGTGAGCTATGCCATCGGTGTGGCACGTCCGATGAATATCTACGTCAATACTTACGGTCGTTCACGTGTGAATATGACCGACAGCGAGATAGCACAGCGTATCGAGAAACTGTTTGACCTGCGTCCAAAAGCCATCGAGCGCCAGTTGAAGTTGCGCCAGCCCATGTATCTGGAGACCGCAGCCTATGGTCACATGGGACGTCATCCCGAAGTGGTGAAGAAAACCTTTACCAGTCGTTATCATGAGACAAAAACCATCGATGTAGAGCTCTTCACTTGGGAAAAGCTCGATCGGGTAGAGGATATCAAACGCGAATTCGCACTTTAATTCTATTCCGTGCAACAGGCAGACAGCATTGCGCATAGTCAACATACGGCACATGCCGACACTGCGTCGGCAACTGGTGCTGCACCCGTGCGCCAACTGACACCGGCTCAGGTGCTCAGATGGTTGCCTCGCAATGCTACGCCTGCTCAGCAGGACTCTGCCATTCAAGCCCATTTCAAGCCGGCACCCATCCGATGGAGTACGCGCCCCGACACCCTGCATCTGCCGGGACATGATGCGGGTCACGATCTGTTGAAGGCAGAACTCCCGCAGTATTATCGCGAAGGATTCTTCTCCCACAATGCCATGTTCCACCCCGAACTCTCCGGTGGACGTATCGGCATTGCCGGTTCACCCGTGCCCTACAGCATCCATAACGATGACCTCATCACCTCTATGCTGGTGGTATGTTTCCTGGCTGCCGTTGTGGCATTCTCCCATGCCCGTCGTTTCGTGGCTCGCCAATTCAAAGCGTTCTTCTATCGACCTGCCGAAGGAATCACCGAGGTGAAGGAGACAAGTAGTGAGATGCGCTTCCAGTTTTTCTTAGGATTAGTCACCAGCCTGTTAGTGGCACTGGTGTGCTATTTCTATACGCTAAACTTTATCGGCACCACCTTCACACTTCAGTCCAACTACCAACTCATAGCCATCTTCTTTGGATTGACAGTGGCATATTTCACAGGTAAGCTCCTCCTTAGTACGTGGGTCAATCTGGTGTTCTTTGGAAAGAAAAAAAATGAACAATGGATAAAGTCCTCCTTGTTTCTTTTATCGGTAGAAGGAGTGCTTTTGTTCCCTGTCGTGTTGCTGCATGCCTATTTCGGCCTAAGTCCGGAAACCAGCATTACGTGCGTTGCTGTCGTGGCCATTTTGGTTAAAATCATGTCGCTCAGTAAGTGTCTGACCATCTTTTTCAATAGAAAACTCGTTAATTTGCAATTTTTTTTGTACTTTTGCACCCTTGAAATAGTACCGTTGCTTGTTTTTTGGAGTATAGCGGTATTCATAGGAAATTATCTGCAAATAAATTTTTAGGACACCGATGATCAAGAAGATTCTCATTTCGCAACCGAAACCAATAAGTGAAAAATCGCCATATTTTGATATTGCGGAAAAATATAACGTAGAGTTTGTATTCCGTCCTTTCATCAAGGTTGAAGGACTGGAACCTAAAGAGTTTCGTGCGCAGAAAATAAACATTCTCGATTTTACGGCAATTGTTTTCACTTCACGTCACGCCATCGACAATTTCTTCACGCTGGCAAAGCAGATGCGTATCACCATTCCTGAAGATATGAAATATTTCTGTGTGACAGAGACAATATCGCTGTATATACAGAAATACGTGCAGTATCGCAAGCGCAAAGTGTTCTTCGGAAATACTGGAAAGATTGACGATTTGCTGCCTACAATGGTTAAGCACAAGACAGAGAAATATCTTGTACCAATGAGTGATGTAAACAGTGGATCGGTAGCTAAGTTGCTGGAGTCGAAAAAACTGCAGCATCGCGAGTGCGTGATGTATCGCACCGTGAGCAACGACTTTACCGAACAGGAAGCAAAAGACTTCGATTACGATATGTTGGTGTTCTTCAGTCCTTCGGGAATTGAGTCACTCACCAAGAATTTTCCCAGCTTCGATCAGGGAAAAGTGGCTATCGCAACCTTCGGCCCTGCTACAGCCAAGGCTGCTCAGGATGCTGGATTGCGCGTCGACTTGGAAGCTCCTTCAAAGCAATATCCCTCAATGACTGGTGCACTTCAACACTATCTGGAAGAGCACAAAGGCTAACTGCGCAACATTGCGCTATCCCAATGGCGAGGTCTTATCCGTTAGTGGATGACCGAGCCTCTATATATAAATAAGGTATAGACAGATATCACCATGGCTACCCATACGCTCAACAAGCAAGAGCGGTTGTGTGGATTGCGACTCACAGAACAACTCTTCGACAGGGCAGGCAGCCGCTCTGTGGCTTCATTCCCTATCAGGGCAGTCTGGAGAGAGACTGAACGCCACGAGGGCGAACCGCCTGTCAAGGTACTGATGAGCGTATCTAAACGCCATTTCAAACGGGCCGTCAAGCGTAATCGCGTCAAACGACAGTTGCGCGAAGCATACCGACTCAATAAGCAAATTATTGTTGAGGCTGTAGAACAGCAGTCGGGGCGTGCACTGATGGTGGGATTTGTATGGCTTGCCGACGAACTCTTCCCTTCTGAGGTGGTGGCAGAGAAGATAAACAAACTGTTGAACCGCATAGCAGAGAAATTATGAAGATGCAGTGGGTACGTCGTCTGATAAAGATTATATCGCGCATCTTGGTGTGGTTGTTGCTGCTACCCATCCGTTTCTATCAGGTGGCTATCACACCATATACACCGCCGTCATGCCGATTCACACCCACTTGCAGCGAATATGCACGTCAGGCACTCATCAAGCATGGCCCTGTCAAAGGACTTGCACTTGCCATTTGGCGCATCCTCAGATGCAATCCATGGGGCGGTTCGGGTTATGACCCCGTGCCGTGAACCATGCCCACAACTTGAAACAACATACAGGAAATCTAAAAACAATATAGTATATGAAGAACTTTGTAGAAGAACTTCGCTGGCGCGGAATGCTGGCACAGATGATGCCTGGCACAGAAGAACTGCTCCAGAAAGAAATGGTTTCGGCATACTTGGGTACTGACCCTACTGCCGATTCGTTACACATCGGTCACCTCTGTGGTATCATGATGTTGCGCCATTTGCAGCGTTGCGGCCACAAACCATTCATCTTGGTGGGTGGAGCTACCGGTATGATTGGCGACCCTTCAGGTAAGAGTCAGGAGCGCAATCTGCTGAACAATGAGACACTCTATCACAATCAGGAGTGCATCAAAGCACAGGTGGCTAAGTTTCTCGACTTCGATTCTAAAGAAGCAAATGCCGCCGAGATGGTCAACAACTACGATTGGATGAAGGACTTCACCTTCCTCGATTTCGCAAGAGAGGTGGGAAAGCACATTACCGTTAACTATATGATGGCTAAGGAAAGTGTGCAGCAACGTCTCAATGGAACTGCACGCGACGGACTGTCATTCACCGAATTCACCTATCAGTTGCTTCAGGGCTACGACTTCCTCTACCTCTATCAGCACAAAGGTGTGAAACTTCAGTTGGGTGGTAACGACCAATGGGGCAACATGACCACAGGTACAGAACTCATCCGCCGTACCCTTGGCAACGATGTGGAGACCTTTGCACTCACTTGCCCACTCATCACCAAGAGCGACGGTAAGAAGTTTGGTAAGACCGAGAGTGGTAACATCTGGCTCGATCCTAAGCGCACCACACCTTATAAGTTCTATCAGTTCTGGCTCAATGTGAGCGATGATGATGCGGAACGCTATATCAAAATCTTCACTTCACTGGAGAAGGAGGTGATCGATGCACTGGTCGAAGAACACAAACAGGACCCCGGTCGCCGTATTCTTCAGAAGCGTTTGGCAGAGGAAGTTACTGTCATGGTTCACTCGCAGGAGGCGCTTGACACCGCTATCGAGGCTTCGTCTATCCTTTTCGGTAAATCTACCAAGGAGAGCCTGGAGCGTCTCGACGAACAAACCTTCCTCGATGTATTCGACGGAGTTCCTCAGTTTGAGATTGGCAAAGACCAGTTGGGGCAGTCTGCCATCGAACTCTTTACCGTTGCAGCACCTGTATTCCCTTCAAAGGGCGAGATGCGCAAAATGGTTCAGGGAGGCGGTGTAAGTCTCAACAAGGAGAAGCTGACCGACCAGAATCGTCCTATTACAGCCGAAGATCTCATCGATGGAAAGTATCTTCTGGCACAGAAAGGTAAGAAGAACTACTATCTGTTGGTAGTAAAATAATATTTTTTGAAGGAAAAATTTGGTGGAACGCCAAATTTTGCGTACCTTTGCAGCCGCTAACGGGTATGTATGTCCTATGGTGTAATGGTAGCACAACAGGTTTTGGTTCTGTTTGTGGTGGTTCGAATCCGCCTAGGACAACATTCCAAGCCATAGCAAAAGGGCTGGACTCTCACAAATGAGTCCAGCCCTTTGCTATTGATTATTTCTGTTTCTAACTCGCAGAAAAAAGGTTATGTGCTTTTATGATAGGATAATCGAATGAGTTGTAAATGTTTGTGTTATATTATTTTGTTTTATCTGTAAATCAATTTTAATACAGTGGTCTTGTGCCGCCTTTTTGTTGGTTAAATATGGTTAGTTATTGTATGTGCTTGAACTGTAATTGGTTATAATGTGCGTCAGATGGCTTTCAGTGGATGTTGTGGCATGGGAAAATGGTCCGGTTGTGTTTCAGTTCAGGGGGTGACAACATGTGATGGGGTTTGAAAGGTTTTGTCGGATATTAATAGGTTCGCGCGCGAGCAGTTTCAGACTTTGTGTTGGTAAAAAGAGGTCATTACAGCCATTTGCTTTGTCTTGTGCTTAGGGTGTACCATCCAGTGGGTTGATTTGCAGCACGCGCCTTGTAAATGGCTGAAAACAGGCATAATGGTTGGAGGTTGTAGTTGGCAGATTGCTTTGTTTGCCTCTCGTCGCCGTTTCGATTGGCTCTCGTCGTCTTCTCGTCGTCATTTCGTTGTTTTTTCGCTGTTTTCTCGTTCGTTATTCGTTATGTCCTCGATCGGCTAACGAATAACGAACGAAAGCACAACGAGAGACGAACGAGGGACGAACGAGAAGTGATCGAGAAGCGAACGAAAAATGGCTGGGTGATGGATGAAATTTGCGATCAAATGTATGTATATCTTACCTTATATACCGTTTGTGGTGTTGAGATATATGAATGTCGTGATTTTTATGTCGCACACGAAATTTTTTTATCCACGGAACTATAAGCAAGGGAACTCCAAGCAAATATCTACAAGTAAAATTATACGTCCATTATACGAACCATATATTATACGTTCATTACACGAACATTAGCATGCCAACCTCCCCGACAAACTGCAATTTACACTTCTGTCACTCCATATTCTGGATGAACCTTTTCTAATTCGTCGCCGAGGCGGCGACGCTCCTCGTAGCTCATTACACGACAACAAAGTTTTTCGTTTTATCTGCCACCCTATCTTCCACCCTATAACCCACAGACATTCATCGTGTTACAGCGATATTTGCCCAAAGGCGGCAGATGGCAAATGAAAAATAACATAAAATTACAGACCTAACTCTTTTCTGTTTGCACAATTATTTGTAACTTTGCCCCAAGTTATAATAATAACTTATTTAACAACAAAATATAAAATAAATAACACACTTCAGACATAAAATAACAAAATACAAATAACCACCCCAAACACAACAACAGATAAAACAAAACAACTAAGGATTGAAGTATACCCCAACAAACACAAAAATAGAGGCATAGACACTCATATCCTGAATATGTATATTTATGAAAAAGTTGGCATTATTCATTGTTGTCATATTGTCAATGACAAGCTCGCAACTGTCCGCTCAGAATTTAGCCGTAAAGACAAACTTCCTTTACTGGGCTACTACCACACCTAATATCGGAGCCGAGGTTTCGATAGACAAGAATCATACAGCACAAATGTTTTTCGGACTAAACCCTTGGAAACAGTCGGGAGGCGACCATTCTACATTGCGTCATTGGTCGTTTACGCCCGAGTATAGATACTGGTTCTGCCAGAGTTTCAACGGTTGGTTTGTTGGAGCTCATCTCATGGGAGGTGAGTTTAACGTTAGTGGGGTAGACTTTCCCTTTGGATTGCTGTCCACACAGAAGAATCACCGCTATGAGGGATGGTTCATTGGCGGAGGCGTAAGCGGCGGATACCAATGGCCATTGTCAAGACATTGGAATCTTGAGACATCACTTGGTATAGGCTACGACTTTATAAAGTACGACAAATATAAATGTGGCACATGTGGCAGAAAACTTAAGAGCAGCCACACCAACTACTTTGGACCTACCAAGGCAGCACTATCGCTGATATATGTATTATAGAACAAAGCTGAAAAACGATATGAAACAGAACTTTCTTTACATATTGACATTTCTAACACTTGCCGTCAGTCCATGCCGAGGGCAAGAGTGCAAGGGTGTATCCATAGCCAACAGCAGCATAAAGGTGGAGAATGTAAGGGTGAGCCATATCGACAAGCAGCTTACGTTGTCGATGACCCTCAACCTCGACCAGCTGCAGATGCCCACCAACAACCAGTTTGTTCTTTCTCCATCCATAACAACTGCCGATGGCGATGTGGCTATGCCTAAGATTGTGGTAAACGGCAACCGACAGCACATTATGCAGCAGCGCAACCGCCACAACAATTATGGTGCTGATGCCTACATCGTGAAACGCACCAACGGCAAACCGCAGCAGATAGCCTATCTGCGCTCTGTTGCCTACGACAAGAAGTTTGTTGACTATAAGGTGCGTATTAACGAGGACCTTTGCGGATGTGGCGACAACCTTGCCAACAAACAATACGAACTGATGGAATATCGCCGACCAACTGCCAAGTTTGTAAGACCAGAGGTGGTGGCAGAGAAGATACGCGAGCTGGACAAGCGTGCCTACATCGACTTCCCAGTAAACCGCACCGAGCTTAACCCTCTGTACCGTCGCAATCCCGAACAGCTCGACAGTATAATACGAACTATCAACACGCTAAAGGAAGACAACAACCTAACGGTGTTGGCAGTGAATATCCACGGATTTGCATCGCCAGAGGGACGCTTCGACAACAACGACCGCCTTGCCAAGGAGCGTGCGCACACCCTTACACAGTATGTGCAGCGTATGGTGCAGCTCGACGAAGGCATCTTCACGGTGTCGCACACGGCAGAAGACTGGGACGGTCTGCGCAAGTTTGTAGCCGAGAGCAACATCGAGCACAAGCAGCAGATACTTGACCTTGCCAACGACACATCGCTAAAGGAAGACGAGCGCGAGGCTAAGATTAAGGCTGCATTTGCAGACGAGTACAAATTCCTTCTGGCTGTATGCTATCCAGCCCTGCGCCACTCCGACTACCATATTAAATATAAGGTGCGCCCATTCAATGTTGAGGAGGCCAAGGCTTTGGTAAAGACCCGACCACAATTGCTATCGCAAAACGAGATGTATATGGTGGCACAAACCTACGAGCCTGGCTCAAAGGAGTTTGGCGAGATAATGGAGATAGCGGTACGTATGTATCCTGACGATCCAACAGCCAACCTTAATGCAGCTTGCACACGTCTTAACGCAGGCGATGCCGAGGGTGCAAAGCCTTATCTTGACAAGGCTGGAGACAGCGAGGAGGCTAAGGCTGCCAGAAAAGTATACGAAGAGATTAAATAACATAATTAACATTGATAATTAAACTCAAAGTATTATGAAGATATTTAAATTTTTCCCTTTGGCATGCGCTGCATTGATGATGAGTGCATGTAGTTCGGACAACGACATCGAAGGTGGAGCAACAAAACCTGGTAGTGATCCGCAGTATCTCGCTGTGAACATTGTGAATGTGGGAACAACTCCTACCCGTGCCGGAGAGTATGAGAATGGAACTGAGGAGGAAAGCAAAATCAAAAAGGTGCGTTTCTACTTCTTCAATGGTGATGGTTCGCCTTATCTTATCAAGAATCCTAATGTTACAGGAGTAACAGGTAGTGGAAGCGTAAACTATCTTGAGGCTACCCCTGGTGACGATACCACTACTCCTGGCTCATCAGCAAATGTAGAGAAGATTACGCAAACCGTACTCGTAATCAATGGTGAGCAGAATGCTGCTCCTGCTGCTATTATGGCTGTTGTTAATCCAGAGACTGTTGAGCCTGCAACTCTCAAGAATGGCGCAACTATGAGATTGAGCGAACTTCGTAAAGCTGCAGTAGGTCAAAATTTCTACAAAAAGGATGCGTCTACGAGTGCTCTATCTGACTTTGTAATGAGCAACTCAGTATATGTAAATACAGGTGAAGATGTTTGTGCTTCGCTTGTTGCAGGTCATATAGCAACTTCGCAAGAAACTGCCATGACAAAGCCAGTAGACCTATATGTAGAGCGTGTTGTGGCTAAGGTTACTGCCAATGTTGATCTTAATGTCTTTGAGAAAGGTAATGGTACAAACTGGGATGCTACCCAATATGGTACAAAAACAGCTGTAGGCAAAATCGGAGCTTACGACGTTTATGCAGTTATCGATGGTTGGGGATTGGCTGACGAGAACGGTAAGGCTGAGATAGAAAAGCAGGTAAGCAAATCATGGACTGACGGAAATTTAGGCTTTAGCCCTTGGACAACATCCGACTATCACCGTTGTTTCTGGGAACAATCTGTAGCATTAGATGCAGGCATTGGCGGCAATCAGCCTGTTAATCATTTGTATAACGATTTTAAGGCCAAGATGAATGACGTATTGTACACATTGCCTAACACTCCAGACGCCACAATCACTAATGTATATGATAACAATGTGACAAAATTCTTGGTCGCAGCTACTCTTAAATACAAAGATGAGTATAACAATTGGCATTTAGCAGAGATATGTAGATATAATGGTGTGGAGTTTCTTGGAATAGACAACTTGAAGACGCAGGTGGCAAATACATTCTCGAAGTATTATACAAGTACTGATAATGGTTCTACATATACTCAGCTTGCTAAAGACGACATCACCTTTGCTGAGCCTACTACTTCTATGAAGAATTATCAAGTTACTCCAACTTTGGCACCCGACCCAGCAGGTGTTACTAAGAAGTATTACACCAAGACAACAAGTGGTACCACTCCTACTTTCACAGAAGTAGATAAGGCTACAGTATTGGCAGCCATTGGAGCAGATAAGGCAGAAATCAGAACAGAAGGTAAAGCATACTACTATGTTCCAGTAAGGCACCTTGGTACTGCAGGAACTCTTGGCGAATATGGTGTTGTGCGCAACCACTTCTACAAGATTACTTTGAATGGTATTAAAGGCTTTGGTACACCAGTATACAATCCTGATAAGGTTATTGACCCAACTGTGCCTTCTTACGATAATACATTTTTGGCTGCCCGCGTTCAGGTTTTGCAATGGCGCATAGTAAACCAGAATGTAAGCCTTGGCAAATAGTAAATATTAACAACTCTTTTTTTAGGCGGTATGGCTCTCACACATGGAGGGGGAGCCGTACCTCCTATATAATTCTCCCACAAAACAACGAATTATGATAAACTTGACGTATATATTGAACAAAATGAAAGTAGCATCCATGGCTATGCTATTGCCCATCATCGCATGCTCGTGCTCGATGATGCACGAAGACATGGGCGAATGTAAGCAAGAACTAAGGCTGAAGTTCAAATACGACAAGAATATGAAATTTGCCGATGCCTTCAGCTCACAGGTGAAGACACTATCGCTGCATGCTTACAACAAGAACGGAGAAATGGTTTTCGACAAAACGGAAGCTGTAAGCGACATAGAGGCTGCTGGAGGATACATTACTCTCGACATAAGGCCATGCGTATACTCGCTACAAGTATGGGCAGAGGGCGAAAACGTGTATGACGGTTCATACAAATATTCAACTAAAGGAAAGGCAGAAGAGGGTATTGAAAACCTGGACTGCAAGATAAACAGAGACGGAAGAAAGGTGGACCACGACCTTAACGCTCTGTATCACGGTATGATGGGAAACGTAGACCTGAGAATGGACGACTACGGGGTGAAGACGTTCACCATGCCGCTGACTAAGAATACCAACAACATAAAAGTGGTGATACAGAATGCCTCGGGCAAAAAGTTGAAAGCAAGCGACTTCAGCTTCGAGATTGACGACGACAACTCATGGCTTGATTGCTATAACGACAATATAAAAGAAGACTCGATAACTTATCGCCCATGGTCGCAATACGACGGCATTGTGGGCGCAGAAGAGAGCGAAACACAGGTGTCGGCAGTGGTGGCTGAGATGACTGTGAACAGACTGTTTGCAAACAAAAACCCACGACTAAAGGTTTATAACAACGAAAATGGAAAACTGGTGTTCAACATTCCGCTCGTAGACTATGCGCTGCTCGTTAAGGGCAACTACAACAAGGATATGACCGACCAAGACTATTTGGACCGCCAAGACGAATATAGCTTCGTATTCTTTGTAGACGACGGCATGAACTGGCTTAGCGCCTCGATATTCGTTAACTCATGGAGAGTGGTGTTGCAGAATGTAGACATGTAGGAATGTAAGAAACACGATACTTATTATCATAGAAAAAGATATCGACACTTGATGTTTTATCAAATTAAAAATATTATAATTAGAACAGTTATTGTGCCATTGCTGTGTGTGGCAATGACGGCATGTTCGGACGACGATGGCGTAGGCGCTATCGCCAAGAACGATGTGCGCGTCGCCTTCACAATGATGGTTGCCGACGCTGCATCTACACGTGCCGCAAACGAGGGGTGGGACAACTATGACCCTAAGCAAGCAGGCATAGAAGATGAGAATATGATTAACACCGACGACTTACGTATAGCCATTTGCGACGGTATGGGCAACATCATTGGAGATGTGGAGACTATAACGGTGACGCCAATGAGCGACCCTTCGGGTACTAAATATGCAATAACAGGAGTATGGAAGAACGCTAAAGACGATATTGCAAGGGCTAAGAAGATAATGATTGTGGCTAACTGCAATGCTACGAAACTAAGCACAATCGACCTACCCGACTTGACATACAACATAGATACTGAGACAAGGAAATATATACCTATGTGGGGTGTGGCAGCACTGCCAGCACTTACATTAGGCACACAAACAGACATGACAGAGCAGATATATTTGCTCAGAGCGATGGCGAAGGTGAAAGTGGAGATGCGCTCGGACATGGCATCGTATGGATATTCCATAGGTAGCATGCACATCAACAACTATAACACTCAAGGATATTGTTTGCCAAAGAACTATCAATCGGCAAATAAGACTCAGGAGATACGCTTCGACAATTCGCTAAACGTACTTGACAGCCGAGCGGCAAACATAGGATTGACGGATGGAAAAGCAACATACATACCAGAATACGACAATACCAGCACAGGGGCTACGCCATCGACAATAACCGTTGACCTGAACAGAAATGGTAAGCACGAAGGCACTTACACCCTGGAGTTTCGCAATTATGATACCGACGGCAAGCCTACAGGCACACCATACGATATTCAGCGCAACCACTACTATACATTCTTGATATACAAAGAGGACGGAAAAATCATTGTTAGCCTGCATGTAAGGAAATGGAATAAGCGCATATACGACGAAGATATAATAATGTAAAGAATATGAAGAATATTTTGCTTTCGATATTGACACTCATAGCAACTTTGATGTTTTGTGGCTGCTCGGCTGACACTAATGAAGAGTGGGCAGAGGAGAGCAAGCCTGTGAGCGTGCGCATAAATATTTTTGCATCTGCAGGCGGAGCTTTGTCACGAGGCAGCGGAGAGCTGGAATGGACCGACGACAATAGCGACAAGGGAGAGATGATGAAAAATTGCTTCGTCATTATCGTGCAGGACGGCATTATCAAGAATCTGCTTGTTAGCGAAGACTATACTGAGGAGAAAAGCTGGGTTGGAACGCTTACGGCAAAAATAAATCCAGGCGAGACTACTTTTTATTCGTTTGCCAATATAAAGCCGGAGGATGTGGGAATAGACTCGAAAATAGACTATTCCACCACCAACACTCCTCTACCTACAGGTTTTGACAGCAAGCTATATAGCGTGAAAGGCAATGTGCTTACGGCAGCCGACTTTCCGAAGGGAATACCTATGAGCAATAAGCAGACCATAGAGATAAAGAAGACTACTGCCGACCTGAATCTCGAAGTGATAAGAATGGTGGCTAAGGTGAAGCTGAAGATAACAAACGACACGCCAAACGAAATAAAGTTGAGGAGTGTGTCGCTAACAGATATTACCAAGAACGAGGCAAACAATCTGTATCTGCTGCCTGGCAGGGATAATGGCACAGCCGTGGAGCCAAATCTAAATCCATCGGCATCGAAGGAGGACTACGTGATAAATTTCAACCCTGAGGTGGTGGTGGAGGCAAAGACTACGACTCCGAAGATAATATCATTCTATGTGAACGAGTCGGTAGCAGAGAATCCAAACTATTTTGTAGTGGGCGTAAAGACCGACCATGCCACGATGAACCTACGTGCAGCACTATCAAAATGGAATACCATATCACGCAATGACTATTTGGAGATACCTATAAAGCTAAACAACTATAGAGTGAGATTTAAGGTGGAGCAATTTACAGCTATTGGCGTATTGCCCAAAGTGGAGCAAAACGACGAGAAGCTGACCATAAGATTTAAGAGCTATGGCGAATTTCATCTTATCCCTTATGTTGTGCGCTTAAGCGATGGCGTAGAGCTAACTCCGGGTACCGATAGCGAAAACGGATGGAGGTTTGATAGATGGCAAACGCAGAAGATGGTGCCAGATGGTGATGAGGGAGTATGTATTTACGACCGCATGCCTGTGGCTGTGCCATCACGAAAGACCATAGAGGGCGTGGTGGGCAATCGCAATGGCTATGCCATTCACCAGATACTGATAGGCATAAAGGATTTGGAGTATGCCATTCCGTACAGAGTGGAAATAATAAAAGAATAAATCTGCTTGATATAATATGATAAAGAAGTTTAGATATATATATGTATGCTTGATAGCGGTGTTGGCATGTTGTGTCAGCACAAGTGTTAGTGCCCAGAGTGTGTTTGCGCATTATAAAGGCGTGAATGACATGCCGTATATCAGAAATCCATATGGTATAGAGATGCAGCAGGTGCATGAGTATGAGTATACTTACTACGTAACGGGAGGTAGTGAGATAGACTTACCATTGCCGTTTGAAAATTATACTAAAGAACAAAATACAGACATCGAGCCTAAAGGCTACATCAGATGGTACGACTATAATACAGACATGGCTAATCCACGACTCTCTGTATATAACACTACAAACTTGAAAGAGGTCAATGACAATAACGACAAAGCACGTGGATTGTTTGCATGGAAAAATAAGACAAATAGTGAACCTTTCGGTCCAAGCCGTAATAGAGTTGGTGTGAAGTATAAAGCGCCTACCGATGCCGATGACGCTACATGGAAAGGTGAGGATGTTGCATGTGATGTGAGCAAATATACCGACTTTGAACCTATGGTAAGTGGCAAAGACCAATACTTCACCCACGAGCCTACATTGCAGATACGCTATATCTTCCATATTCGCCCTGCAAAGGCTATGGCAGAGAATATTATAAAAACAACAGCTACCGACCTTCGCACCGCAGACTCTGACTTGACGATAGAGGACAACCGCCGTATTGTGTTTGGTGCAAAGGATGCTAATGCAAAAATGTCGGTACGTGTAAACTATAAGCCGAGCAATTATTTCTTTTATCCTCTAAAACCACAAGATGGTAAACAAAGGCATCTTCTCTCTTCGGACGAAGCGCATAGCATAAAACAAGCCGACTACGACAAGAGCACCCTATATAATGCCAATGGATTTGTATGGCTTGCCTATGACGAGACAAAGACAAAGTATACTGTGTTGATATCAAGTGGTACTGTACAATTGCACAATTTCACTTCCATGAACGTATTAATGAATAACGGAAATGGTTGGAAAAACTTAGATGGTACTCCTACTACGAAACCAAATATTACATTCGGTAGTATAGTGTATCTTGTGGCTTACGCCTACTATAATAATAACTCTATCAAAGCTCCAATAGCCAGTTTTGAGATTCTATATCAGAATACTTATCCCAAGACGATGAAGCAGCTGACAGATGATGGCGATAATGAGCGTACACTTGCCTATTTTGAATCGCATTATAAGCAAGTCACAAAGCCTATATCGTTTGACGACGATAACGACAAGCTTACCATGGTGGCTCCTACAGTAGAGAACAATATGGCACATTATGCCTCAAGATGGGACAGACGTGCATATAGCTTTGTATATCCAGAGCTGCGCGACTATGCTTGTCCTAATGGGAAGGCTTTAATACATGGCGAATATGGACTGTTTAAGAGTGCTAACTTGGCTGGTATTTCTGACAATTCAGTAACTTCAACTACAGGAAAGAAGTTGTACCAGTGGTGGAATTCTGCAGTTCTCCATGACCGTACACATGCAATTACTAACGGTAAGCAGTATGGATATTTCCTCTATGTGGATGCATCAGACGAAAGCCGACAGATAGCTTCTATCGACTTTAAGGCTGACTTATGCTCGGGAGCACGTCTTATATTCTCGGCTGCGGTTACTGACTTTACAGGTCCTAATGCTCCAGTACGACCTCAGGTGCTGTTCAAAATCTATGGCATCATAAAGGATGAGAACGACAAGGTGACTCATCAGCGACTGCTGACATCATTCACATCAGGCGACTTTGCCTCTAACACAAAGGGTGGACGACAGTTAGGTACTTGGTTTCAGGTGTATAGCCGAATAGTGATGAGAAAGAATATGGGAGTGGAAAACTATTCCGACTTCCGCATTGTGCTCGACAATATGTGTGCGAGTACTCAAGGTGCCGACTATGCCATTGACGATATTCGACTATATATTCAGCATGCAAAGGTGGACGTGCTGCAGAATCAGCCTGCTTGTCCTGATGCTAAGAGCGGAAGCATAGCAAACCACGAGATTACACTTAAAATAACTTCGCACTACGAAAATGTGCAGGCTATAACAGGTGTGGGCAAGGAGTCGAAGTTGTTTTATCGTATATCCGATATGGATGGCAAGCCGTTTGCGGGCATCGACTATAATGGCGACGGTACTGCCGACGAATATGGCGAGGTAACTATTCCTGCCAACTATGATGCTTCTTCTTCGGCGTTTGAGATAGACCCTGAGGGACATGTAATATTGGTGATTGACAACAGGCACTTCGATTTGCCTTTGGGAAAGAAGTTCTATGTTTCGGTGGCTTATCCTGATGCTGATGGCAATCCCGATGAATGGGGAAAGTTTACTGATGAATGCTCATCATATAGCGATGCGTTCAGCATTGTGCAGCAGAAGGTGGTTATATCTGATGCCAACGGAAGTGTGGTTACTACGGTGAGAGTGTCGTGCGACGGCAATAGTACACCTGATGTGGATATTAATGCAAAGCTTGAGACTGCCGACAAAGTGGGCGGTGGCTCTATCTTGCTTAATAACGTGAAGTTTGACTGGTTTGTGGGAACTCCAGATGGCGCAGACAATAAGTTTTCTTCTATCTCGGGGTTGCAGGAGGCATTAGGAAAATATCGCCTGAAGTTTCCTGATGCGACTTCTCTTAATGCAGCATTCCAAACATCTAATCCTGCCGACTACGACATACTTGATAAATATATCAAGGGCGTAGATGGCGAAGGAACATTGGTGCTTGCGGTAAGCAACAGTCTTACGGGGTATAAGTTTAAGCAGGTGGGAACCTATAAGATTGCGGCTGTTCCTATTAAAACTTCAATAAAGCAGGGAACCGTGACTTACGAAATATGTCCACAGCCTATGTACTTCACTATTCGTATTGTGGAGAATGGTCCGAAACTTATTCTTGGTTTCGACAATGTAGCTTATCCTACCGACGACCGTGCCATGCGCATCGGTTTGCCACAAATAAAGGAGATGCTGAAGAAGCCGGATAATGGCATGCTGATATTGCCGGTGGCTGATCTTAATAATGGAAATGACAAGAATGTTGAGATTGAGTTCCGTGATCAAAATGTATTTATCTCCGACACCAACGACCCTACTTTCAATACTGCATCTACGACAAAACAGATTGTTGGTATGTTGAAAGAAAAAACTTTGGCAACAGGAACAAAGACATTGGGACTGGTGTTTGGTGATAATGTCTTGGATATTCTGCATGAAGGATATTGGTATGAGCTGAACTTCTCGTATGAACTGCATAATAGTAGTTCGATAGCTGCATGTCCTGGCGATTTGTTCATAACGTTAAAGGTGGTGCCAGAGTATCTTACATGGTTTCCTTCAGTTGCAAACAAGCTTAATGCCAACTGGAACAACGACCTGAACTGGAAGAGATCTACGGCAGCAGAGCTATACGATAAAAAATATGAAGACTATGGTGAGGCTACTTATGGCAATCCGGTTAATGCAAAATTGACAAGACAACAGGCTTATACGCCAATGAAATTCTCGAAGGTTGTTATACCTGAAAACAAGTTGGTATATCCAGGACTTGGCAATATCGTTTATCGTGTGAGTAACGATATCGCTACGAAGTTGACAAACTTTAAGGGCGAGGAGGCTACATCGGGTATTGCATACGACTTTGTGGTGACATGGAACGACAATACTGCCGACCCTGACGACCATTCTACAGACGGCAACGGAACGTTTAAGTGTGAGACTTTCCATGGTAACCTCTGCGACCAGATATTCTTCAAGGCACAAGCTGAGCTGCTCAATCAGCCATACCTTATATATAATAAGGCTTTCGTGGAGAAGGAAGTGGAGAGCAACAAATGGAATCTCGTATCGACCCCAATGAAGAATATTTATGCTGGCGACTTCTTTGTGCCAAAAACAACAGGCAGGGAAGAATCGAAGACTGCTTTCTCGGCAATGAACTTCGATGGGACTTCTGATAATCGTGTGGCAGCCCCAGTGTATCAGCGCAATTGGGATAGTAATGCCACCCAGGTAGTAGATAGAGTTACTAATTATAAAGCTCATGACTATAATGGCACAAATATCAGCATTGATACTATTTCAGATGCTTCGATGAATGTTGAGTCGCTATATTGGAGCCATGTATACAATAAGCTGGACCAGAATTATTCTGAAGGCAAGGGCTTTGCTCTAAAGGCTGGCGACCAATATAAACAGTTGTCGGCAAAATGGCTATTCCGTCTGCCTAAGGAGGATGAGGAATATAAATACTTCAAACCAGATGGAGGGTATTCTGACTTGAATGTTCCTGTGCAAAAGCCTGAAAAGTATATGCTAAATGTGCCATACTCTAATGAGCCAAGTTTGCTGGGCGAAATCTCTCAGCCGCTCACAGACAACACTCATAGCAATAATCGCTACTACATAGTGGGCAACCCTTATACTGCTTCGCTTAGTATGTATCGATTCTTGAACGGAAATCCAAGTTTTGAGCGCAAGGTGTGGACGCTGGATAATGGAGTGCTGAATGCGCATAGCGTGCCAGAGGGTACATACAACCGCAGTCAAGATTATATCATTGAGCCAATGCAAGGCTTCTTTGTTAAGGTTAAGGAGGGCGAGACGGTTAGTCAAGCTAACTTTACTTTGATGATGACTACAGACCGCTGGATATCTGGTGGTACTGCTGTACAGGAACCTGCTGCAGTATATATCAATGTAGTTAATGATGATAATCTGTGTTCTACAGCTAAGGTTGTGGTTTGCAATGATGCCGACGACGAATTTGTTGATGATGAGGATGTTGAGTTGCTTAACAACTCTGATATTGAAGATGTTCCGCAAGTGTATACTGTCGCGGGCAATCAGGCTGTTGCTCTTAACAAACTCTCAAACATCAACTTCCTGCCGTTGGGCATCATTGCTAAGGTGGATGGAAATGTGATGAGTAATGGCGCAACTGTTAATGTTGAAATATCAGCAAACCGCTATGTTACTGATAAGCTGTTTGTGTTTGATGCCAAGATGGGAACTTTCACTCCTGCCGATGCTCCAATATCTATTATGGCGAATGAGCATGGTAGATACTACATCACCACATCGACTTACAACTTGAAGCAACATAATGATGAGGCTAATATCAAGTGTTTCTCGCCTAATAGCGGTACTATAACGGTGAGTTCACCTAATATAGCTATTGCTAATGTGCGTATATACAATTTCGAAGGCTTGCTCGTAACATCGGCTTTAGGCATTAATCAAGCATCTTGGACCAAGAATATTGGTTGTGGCTTGTATATTGTAAAGGCTGAAACTAAGGATGGACAGAGCAAGACATTCAAGCTAAGTGTAAGATAATACACCTATGCAGTGGGCTGTAAACACTAACATCGGAATACAATATCAATTTGCACCAAAGTTGACATTGTTTGTTGAGCCAACGCTGAATAGGTACATTCCGAATGGAAGCGAAGTCAAGAATACTTGGACAGAACGTCCATTTATATTGACTGACTTTTCGGTATTAGGCTCTCTTGGTAAGAAAGTATCATTTTGCATGCAGTCTTTATGAATGATCTGTATCTATATATACAGAAAAGTCAAAAATAAGATACAACTTTTTATTGATATTTCCTCGATTGGCCGTATTTTGTTTCCTCAGTTGGCCGTATTTTGTTTCCTCAGTTGGCTTGTTTTGTCGTGACTCAGCATAGTAAAAGCGCGCTCTTACTATGTCTTCGCTACTCCAAAACATCTTGCCGTAGGCTACCCCCAAAAATTAACATCTTACTCCTGCTTATTCATTTGGTTTTAATCTTTCAGGCATCCGATAGGAACCACATAAACCCCATCTTTTCTTCGATAAGCGAAATCGCCTGTTCCTGTAAGTACCATCATGAAAGATGGTTCATTCATTTTTTCTGTATTTATTTTACCCGCAAGAGTTAATAGATTTTCAGCACCCTCGTTGATGAGTTTATCACCCCCTAACTTAATTTCTATAAGTCCATATTTTCCATTGCGCAGATGTACTACGGCATCACATTCTAATCCGTTTTTGTCGCGATAATGATACACCTCTCCATCCAGCGCATCAGCAAAAACTCGTAAATCACGAACACATAGAGTCTCAAAAAAGAGTCCCATCGTGTTGAGGTCATTAATAAGATCTTTAGGGCCAAGTCCCAAAACAGCCGTTCCAATAGATGGGTCTATGAAGTAACGGGTATTCGCTGTACGGATAGCTGTCTTGGAGCGTAGGTTAGGATTCCAGGCTTCAGAGTCCTCTATTACAAAAATCTTACGTAACGTTTCCAGATAGTTACCTGCTGTTTTTACACTAATTTCATTTTCGTCATTTGTCATCATATCAGCCACAATCGTTCCGATGGTAGCTTGTGATCCTTGGTTTCTGGCGTATGAACGTAATAGCAATCTGGTTGTTGTAGCGTTGCGATTTACTCCATCCACTCGCGAAATATCTTTTTTGATGACTGCATCCACATAGTCGAAGGCTTGTTCCAACGCAGCTTCTGCTTGTAATCCACAAGCAAATGGCCAGCCACCACGACAAATCAGATATGCCAGATCGTCTATCTTCAGTTTGTTAACTGCAACAATTTTTTCTGGTGTTTCAAATAAATGTGCCAAACTTACTTTTCCATTTGATTCGCCAGACTCATAGAGACTCATTGGGCGCATAGTCAGCCAACAGAATCGCCCTGTTCCAGAATGTTGCATGTCTTTTTCATCTGCAGGAACTGCGGACCCAGTCAATACAAACTGTCCCACGTCATGGCGATGGTCAACCTCAAATCTGATGGCATCCCATAGTTTTGGTGCCAGTTGCCATTCGTCAATAAGTCTTGGTGTATCACCATCCAGCAAAACAGAAGCGTCAATCTCTGCCATTTGTAGATTAGTTTCCAATGAGGCAGGATTATCCATATACAAGATACTGTTTGCTTGTTGTTCTGCAGTGGTTGTCTTTCCACACCATTTTGGGCCTTCTATCAAGATAGCTCCCTTGCTTGCCAGTTTCTTGGTTAGCATTTGATCTGCGATTCTATGTTTGTATTCCATAGTTTCATATATTTGATATTTTGTGTGCAAAGATACAACTTTTTATTGATATTTCCTCGGTTGGCCGTATTTTGTTTCCTCAGTTGGCCGTATTTTATTTCCTCAGTTGGCTGTATTTTGTTTCCTTAGTTGGCGGAATAATGTCGCTATTAAAGATTTTATTGGGGGTTAGTTGCCTACGGCAAGATGTTTTGGAGTAGCGAAGACAGAGGGAAGCTCGGTTCACTCTGTTGAGTCACGCCAAAACAAACCATAGGTAAATCTTGGAGGAAATCTTTGAAAAAATCTATGGCCTATGGCCAGAAATCTATATTTAACGTGAGTTCGACGAAATATAAGTGTCTAAAAATTTGGTGATTAGCGAAAATTGTTGTAACTTTAAGGTGCTAAAAAATCAAAAGTTTACAAACAATAATCGCTATGATCACCGAGGACAAAGTT